>JANOBX010000025.1:0-74334 GCA_031411875.1 Burkholderiales bacterium
GCGCTGATCGAGGCGTTCGACGCTGCCTCCCGGGGGAACCACGCATGACGCTCGTGAACGTGCAAAGGCTGGCCACCACCAGCGCCGGCTTCGAAGCCGACTTCGAACGCCTGCGCCACTGGTCTGCCGATACCGACGCCGCCATCGAAAGCCGCGTCGCCCAGATCGTTGCCGACGTGCGGGCCCGCGGTGATGCGGCGGTGCTCGAGTACACCGCCCGCTTCGACCGGCTGCAGGCTGCGAGCGTGGCTTCCCTGGAAATCGGTGCGGCCGAGTTGCGCGCCGCCTTCGATGCCATCCCGCCCGCGCAGCGCACCGCGCTGGAAAGCGCCGCCGAACGTGTGCGCAGCTACCACCTGCGCCAGCTCGATGCCAGCAGTCGCAGCTGGCAGTACCGCGACCGCGACGGCAGCCTCCTGGGCCAGAAGGTCACGCCGCTGGACCGGGTGGGCATCTACGTGCCCGGTGGCCAGGCGGCCTATCCCAGCAGCGTGCTGATGAACGCCATCCCGGCGCAGGTGGCCGGGGTCGGCGAGATCGTGATGGTCGTGCCCACCCCGGAGGGCGCGAAAAACGCGCTGGTGCTGGCGGCCGCGCATGTGGCCGGCGCGCACCGTGTCTTCACCATCGGCGGCGCGCAGGCGGTGGCGGCACTGGCCTACGGCACGGCCACGGTGCCGCGGGTGGACAAGATCACCGGCCCGGGCAACGCCTATGTGGCCAGCGCCAAGCGGCGTGTGTTCGGTCAGGTGGGCATCGACATGATTGCCGGGCCGAGCGAGATCCTGGTGCTGGCCGACGGCACGGTGCCGGCCGACTGGGTGGCCATGGACCTGTTCAGCCAGGCCGAACACGACGCGCTGGCGCAGAGCATCCTGCTGTGCCCCGACGCCGACTACATCGCCGCCGTGCAGGCCGCCATCGAACGGCTGCTGCCCGAGATGCCGCGTGCCGCCATCATCCGGGCTTCGCTGGAAGGGCGCGGCGCGCTGATCCACACGCGCTCGATGGAAGAAGCCTGCGAGATCAGCAACCGCCTGGCGCCCGAGCACCTGGAAGTGATGTCGGCCGAGCCTGGCCGCTGGGAACCCCTGCTGCGCCACGCCGGCGCCATCTTCCTGGGTGGCTTCACCAGCGAAAGCCTCGGGGACTATTGCGCAGGGCCGAACCACGTGCTGCCCACGTCCGGCACGGCGCGCTTCAGCTCGCCGCTGGGCGTGTACGACTTCGTCAAGCGCAGCAGCCTCATCCAGGTCACCCAGGCCGGCGCCAACCTGCTGGGCCCGGTGGCGGCCGAGCTGGCCTATGGCGAGGGTCTGCAGGCGCATGCCCGCGCCGCGGAAATGCGCGTCGAGGCCGCGGCCGTCGAACGATTGCCGCGCGCCGTGGCCTTCAGCGTGCGGCCTGTCGACGCAGCCAACCTGGCGGCGGTGATGAAGCTGGAAGTGGCTGCCGGCCAGCGCCGCTTCGTGGCCACCGTGCCGGTGTCGCTGGCCCAGGTGGCCTATGAGCCTGCCGGCCGCGCCGTGGCGATGTTCGATGGCGACGAAGCGGTCGGCATGATGCTGCTCTACGACGCCCGGCTCGACAAGGACGAACCCGACGAGCAGCTCTACGTCTGGCGCCTGCTGGTGGACGCGCGCCACCAGCGGCGCGGATATGGCCGGCTGGCGATGCAGTGGGTCGTCGATGAAGCGCGCCGCCTGGGGTTGAAGAGCGTGGGTCTGTCGCACGTCGACCTGCCCGGCGGTCCACAAGCCTTCTACGCCAGCCTGGGCTTCAGCTACACCGGTGAAGTGGACGATGGCGAATTGAAGATGGTGCTGATGCTGGACTGACCCGTGGGTTGACACGAAGTTCGTGTAACACGAAAATCATGTTTGAGGAGCTGGGTGTCGTTCGCAGGAGGTCCCGCATGAAAAACGTCACGGTCACGATGGAAGAAAGCGTCGCCGATTGGGCGCGCATGGAAGCGGCGCGCCGCAACACGAGCGTGTCGCGGCTGGTGGGCGAGTTGCTGGCCGAGAAGATGCGGCACGACGACGCCTACGAACGTGCCATGCGCGAAGCGCTCGAGTTCCGCAGCTACGGCGTGTCCACGGGCCCCTATCTGACCGACGATGAGATGTACGACCGGGGTCGCAACCGATGAGCGCGGTCTTCGTCGACACCAACGTGCTGCTTTACGGCGTGGATGATCGGGACCCTCAGAAGCGCGACCGCGCCCGAGACTGGTTGGCGGTGTGCTGGGAACGGCGCTGCGGCCGCATCAGCACCCAGGTCGTCAACGAGTTCTACGCGAATGTCCGCAAGAAGTTCTCGGCATCGCTGTCGGCGGGCGATGCCCGCTCCGATGTGCGCCGCTACCAGAACTGGAAACCCTGGATGATCGACCAGCTCACCATCGAGTCGGCCTGGGCGGTGGAGAGCCGCTACGGGCTGAATCACTGGGACGCCCTGATGGTGGCGGCGGCCCAGCACCAGGCTTGCCGCTGGCTGCTGACCGAAGACCTGCAGCACGGCCAGCAGATCGACGGTGTGCGCATCGTCAACCCCTTCATCAGCAGCCCCGACATCCTGGACGCCCCCGCATGAGCCCGCCACCCTCCCTGGTCGACCGCATCGCCCGCACCATCCGCCAGGACGTGCAGTCGACCCACGGCTACGCCATCCAGCCCAGCGCCGGCCTCGTGAAGCTGGACGCGATGGAGAACCCTTTCAGGCTGCCGCCCGAGCTGCAGGCCGAACTGGGCCAGCGCCTGGCGCGTGTGGCCATCAACCGCTATCCGGTGCAGAGCACGGTCGACTTGGTCGCGGCCTTGTCTCGGCATGTGGAACTGCCGGCGGGCTGCAAGCTCATCCTGGGCAATGGCTCCGACGAACTCATCGACCTGCTCTCGGTGGCCTGCAACGTGCCGGGGGCGGTGATGCTGGCACCGCTGCCGGGCTTCGTGATGTACGAGATGAGCGCGCGGCTGCGCGGCATTCGCTTCGTCGGCGTGCCCTTGCAACCCGACTTCGACCTCGACGAAACCGCGATGCTGGCCGCCATCGAAACCCACCGCCCGGCGCTCACCTACATCGCCTACCCCAACAACCCGACGGCGAACCTGTTCAGCGAGGCCGCCATCGATCGCATCGTGGATGCGGTTGGCCGCCAGAATGGCCTGGTGGTGATGGACGAGGCCTACCAGCCCTTTTCCAGCCGCAGCTGGCTGCAGCGCATGGCGCACCAGCCGCAGGTGCTGGTGATGCGCACGCTGTCGAAGTTCGGCCTGGCCGGGGTGCGCCTGGGCTACCTGTGCGGCCACGCGGCACTCGTCGACGAGGTCGACAAGGTGCGCCCGCCCTACAACGTCAGCGTGCTGAACGCCGAAGCGGCGCTGTTCGCGCTGGACCACGCCGACGAATACGCGCGCCAGGCCCGGCTGCTGAAAAGCGAACGCAGCCGGCTGCAGGCCGCGCTGCATGCGCTGCCCGGCGTGCAGCCTTTCCCCAGCGAAGCCAACATGATCCTGGTACGCGTTCCCGATTCCAAGCGCGCCTTCGAAGGCATGAAGGCCGGCGGCGTGCTGGTCAAGCACATCGCCGGCCTGCACCCCTTGCTGGCGCAATGCCTGCGCCTGACCGTGGGCACCCCCGAAGAGAACGACCTGATGCTGGCAGCCCTGAAAGCGAGCCTTTGAGATGAACAGAACCGCCACCGTCCAGCGCGACACCAAGGAAACCCAGATCCGGGTGCAGATCGACCTGGACGGCACCGGCCAGGCCGAGCTGTCCACCGGCATCGGCTTCTTCGACCACATGCTCGACCAGATCGCACGCCACGGGCTGATCGACCTGCACATCCACGCCAAGGGCGACCTGCACATCGATGGCCACCACACGGTGGAAGACGTGGGCATCACGCTGGGCATGGCCTTCGCCCAGGCCATGGGCGACAAGCGCGGGATCACGCGCTACGGCCACAGCTACGTGCCGCTGGACGAGGCGCTGTCGCGCGTGGTGGTCGACTTTTCCGGCCGCCCGGGCCTGCACATGCACGTGCCTTTCAAGGCCGGCGCCATCGGCGGCTTCGACACCCAGCTCACCTACGAGTTCTTCCAGGGCTTCGTCAACCACGCGCTGGTCACGCTGCACATCGACAATCTCAAGGGTGAAAACGCCCACCACCAGTGCGAGACCGTGTTCAAGGCCTTCGCCCGGGCCCTGCGCATGGCCCTGACGTCAGACCCTCGCTCGGCGGGTGTCATCCCCTCGACCAAAGGCAGCCTCTGACCGCCATGACGAGCACTGTCGCCGTCGTCGACTACGGCATGGGGAACCTGCGTTCGGTGTCGCAGGCGGTGGCGCATGTCGCGCGCGACAGCGACGTGCGCGTGATCGTGACCGCCAACCCCGAAGAGGTGTACGCCGCCGAGCGCGTGGTGCTGCCCGGGCAGGGCGCGATGCGCGACTGCATGCGTGAACTGCGTGAATCCGGTCTGCAGGAAGCGGTGCTGCACGCCGCCGCGAACAAGCCGCTGATGGGTGTCTGCGTGGGCATGCAGATGCTGCTCGACCACAGCGAGGAGCAGGACACCCCCGGCCTCGGGCTGGTGCCCGGGCGCGTCAGGCGGTTCCAGCTGGAAGGACGGCTTCAGCCCGACGGCAGTCGCTACAAGGTGCCGCAGATGGGCTGGAACCGGGTCAGCCAGACGCCTCACCCCGTCTGGGCAGGCGTGCCCGACGGGGCGTGGTTCTATTTCGTGCACAGTTTTTTTGCCGACCCGGCCGATGCCGCGCACACTGCGGGCCAGAGCGACTACGGTGCGCGCTTTACCTGCGCCCTGGCGCGGGATAACATTTTTGCGACTCAGTTCCATCCGGAGAAGAGCGCCGAACAGGGTCTTGCGCTGTACCGCAATTTCCTGCGCTGGAATCCTTGAGCCCTGGCGCCTCGACGAGCCCCACCTCCTTCTTCAACTGCGCCACCGAGCCATGCTGCTGATTCCCGCCATCGACCTCAAAGACGGCCATTGCGTGCGCCTGGAACAAGGCGACATGTCGATGGCGACCAGTTTCGGCGACGACCCTGCAGCCATGGCGCAGCGCTGGCTGGATGCCGGCGCGCGCCGCCTGCATCTCGTCGACCTGAACGGCGCCTTCGCCGGCAAGCCGGTCAACGAAGGTGCCGTGAAGTCGATCCTGCGTGTCGTGGGTGACAAGATCCCGGTGCAACTGGGCGGCGGTATTCGCGACCTCGACACCATCGAACGCTATCTGGACGACGGGCTGAGCTTCGTCATCATCGGCACCGCGGCAGTGAAGAGCCCCGGGTTCCTGAAGGATGCCTGCAGCGCCTTCGGCGGCCACATCATCGTCGGGCTGGATGCCAAGGACGGCAAGGTTGCCACCGACGGCTGGAGCAAGCTCACCGGCCACGAGGTCGTGGACCTCGCAAAGAAGTTCGAGGACTATGGCGTCGAAGGCGTCATCTACACCGACATCGGCCGCGACGGCATGCTCACCGGCATCAACATCGAGGCCACGGTGAAGCTGGCACGGGCCCTGTCGATCCCGGTGTTTGCCTCGGGTGGGCTGGCGGGCATGGCCGACATCGACGCGCTGTGCGCCATCGAGTCCGAAGGTGTCGAGGGCGTCATCTGTGGGCGCAGCATCTACAGCGGCGCGCTCGACTTTTCGGTCGCACAGAACCGCGCCGACGAATTGGCGGCAACCTGAGAGCGCAGGGGCTCCGGAGATCGGCCATGAAAAAAGGTCGCCAGAGGCGACCTTCGATCGAGAGGCAGGATGCGAATCAGTCGTTGCGACGACGGCGTGCCACCCAGACCAGCGCGCCCAGGCCTGCCAGCATCATGGCGTAGGTGCCCGGCTCGGGAACGGCGGGCAGGAAGCCGCGGATCTCTCCGCCGGCATACACCCCAGGGGTGTGGATGTTGACGTAGGCCCGGCCGGCTGCCGCACCCGCGAACAGGGTTCCGAAGGCAGCGGGCGTGAGCGTGAAGACGCTGTTGTAGGTGGCCGCCGTGGCGGCGGGCAGCGGTGTGAAGTTGAGCAGCACCGGGGCGCTGCCCGCGCCGGGTGTGGCCGTGCAGCAGTGGATGTGGCCGAACGGCGCCGCATTGGCCAAACCCTGCCAGCTGAGTTGCACGGTCACCGTGTTGACGACATCGTCGAATGTCACGATCGCCGCGCCCGTGGCCGTTGAGGTGGGCACGGGTTCGCCGGCGCTGGACAAGCCGGTGAAGAAGATGGTGGTGAGGGCCGAGGCGGGCATTGCCGCTGCCAGACCAAGTGCGGCAGCCGCGGCGAGGGTGTGAAGACGCATGGGGACTCCTGAGGTTTGGCCTGGAAAGATCTCTTGCCGGGTTTGTACCTTGTTCGACCCAGCCTTGATACCGCGAAGGCGGGTCCTCCCCGTGACTGAGGGGGGTGCGTGCTGCCTGGATAATTCGACGGATGCTTGCCAAGAGAATCATCCCCTGCCTGGACGTGACCGGTGGTCGCGTCGTCAAGGGCGTCAACTTCGCCGCCTTGCGCGACGCCGGTGACCCCATCGAAATCGCTGCGCGCTACAACGATCAGGGCGCCGACGAGTTGACCTTCCTCGACATCACCGCCACCAGCGACGACCGCGACCTCATCCTGCACATCATCGAGGCCGTGGCCTCGCAGGTGTTCATTCCGCTCACGGTCGGCGGCGGCGTGCGCAGCGTCGACGACGTGCGTCGGCTGCTCAACGCCGGTGCCGACAAGGTCAGCTTCAATTCCGCCGCCGTGGCCAACCCGCAGGTCATCCGCGATGCGTCCGACAAGTACGGCGCGCAGTGCATCGTCGTCGCCGTCGACGCCAAGCAGCGCGCCTCGGGCGACCTGCGCGGACCCGGCTGGGACGTCTACACCCACGGCGGCCGCAAGAACACCGGTCTGGACGCGCTGGCCTGGGTGCGCCAGATGGCCGAGCACGGCGCCGGCGAGATCCTGCTGACCAGCATGGACCGCGACGGCACCCGCAGCGGCTTCGACCTGGCGCTGACACGTGCTGTCAGCGACGCCGTGCCGGTGCCGGTCATCGCCTCGGGCGGGGTGGGCACGCTCGAACACCTGGTCGAAGGCATCCGCGTGGGTGGCGCCGACGCCGTGCTGGCGGCCAGCATCTTTCACTACGGTGAGTTCACCGTCGGCCAGGCCAAGGCCCTGATGGCGACACACGGCATCCCGGTGCGACAGTGACGGCGCGACGTGCGCCGGGTGAAGTCCGGCTGATCGGCGGTGTCTGGCGTCGCAGCAAGCTGCCGGTGGCCGACCGGCCAGGCCTGCGCCCCACGCCGGATCGTGTGCGCGAAACGCTGTTCAACTGGCTTGGCCAGGACCTGAGCGGCTGGCGCGTGCTGGATGCCTTTGCCGGGAGCGGGGCGCTGGGCTTCGAAGCGGCCTCGCGGGGCGCGTCCGATGTGCGGCTGCTGGAATCCGACCCGCTGCTGGTGGCCAGCCTGCAGTCCAGCCGCACCCGGCTGGGGGCCACGGCGCTGCATGTCGAGCGTGCCGATGCCCTGGCCTGGATGGCGCGCGCTGCGCCGGGCAGCTTCGACCTCGTGCTGCTGGACCCGCCCTTCGACGCCGGCTTGTCGGCAGCGGCCCTGACGCAGGCCACGCGTCTGCTCGGGGCGGGGGCCTACGCCTACCTGGAAGCCGCGGAGCCCGCCAAGGAGTGGCCGCCAGGCCTGACGCTGCACCGCAGCCTGAAGGCGGGTGCCGTGCATGCGCAGCTGTTCCTGCGCGATGCCTGATGTGCGCCATTGACGCGGCTACACTGCGCCGGTCCACAGGGTAACCCCCCCCACACCAGCATGTTCAGGAGCACGAGGCCGTGACCGCTGCCACCCCGCTGACCGCTGTCTACCCGGGCACCTTCGACCCGATGACGCTGGGCCATGAAGACCTGATGCGCCGGGCCTCGCGCTTGTTCGACCGCCTGATCCTGGCCGTGGCCGCAGGCCACCACAAGCGCACGATGTTCACCATCGCCGAACGCCTGGACGCGGCTCGCGAAATCGCCCTGCCTTACGGCAACGTCGAAGTCGTGCCGTTTCGCGGCCTGCTGCGCGATTTCGTCGTCGCCAATGGCGGCAAGGTGGTGGTGCGCGGCCTGCGCGCCGTCAGCGACTTCGAGTACGAATTCCAGATGGCCGGCATGAACCGCCAGCTGATGCCCGACGTCGAGACCGTGTTCATGACACCGTCGGACCAGTACCAGTTCGTGAGCAGCACCTTCGTGCGCGAGATTGCCAGCCTGGGCGGTGATGTTTCCAAGTTCGTGGCACCCTCCATCCTGAGGCGGCTGAAAGAGCGCGTCTCGCAGGCAGACAGCTGAACCGAACGACCGAACCCGACCATGGCCCTGTGGATCACCGACGAATGCATCAACTGTGATGTCTGCGAGCCCGAGTGCCCGAACCAGGCCATCTCGATGGGCGCGGAAATCTACGAGATCGACCCGCAGCGCTGCACCGAATGTGTCGGGCACTTCCCCGAACCCCAGTGCGTGCAGGTGTGCCCGGTCAGCTGCATTCCCATCCATCCCGACTTCGTCGAGACCCGGGAACAGCTGCTCGTCAAATACCAGGGTCTGATGAACGCGAGCGCGCTCGCCCCTGCTGCCGCTTCGACGATTTCAGACGCTTGATCTCGCGTTCCCGCCGCTCGGCCTGGAGCTCCTCTTCCAGGGGCCCGATGGCGATGAGCCCGGCGCCCGGCGCCACCCGTGCACGCTCGGCACGTTCGCTGGCCAGCGTGGCGGCCAGCTTCTGGTCGCGGCTGGCCACTTCGCGCGCCGCATCCACTTCGTCGGCCGTGCGGCTGTCGCTGCTGCTGATCGCGCGGCCGTCGGCACAGGGCCGGTCTGAGAAAACGCGACCGTCGGCGCCGCATCGCCAGATCTGCTGGGCGCCCGCCAGGTCGGCGACCCCGAGCAGGGCCAGAAGGGTGATCAGGGGCGCCAGGTGCTGGTTCATGGGGCTTCCTTGGTGGGGCCGGCCTGCAGGCTGGCGGGGCGGGGCGGTTTCGGGCGCTGCGGCCCGGCGTGCATGACGGCCAGTGCCCGGTCCATCTCGCCGGTCATGAGCAGGTCGCTGGCGGCCAGGCTGCGTTCGATGGCGCGGTCGATGCCCTCACGGTCGTCGGCCGAGGGCTTCTTCAAGACGTAGTTCACGACCTCGGACTTGACCCCCGGGTGGCCGATGCCCAGCCGCAGCCGCCAGTAGTCGGGCGTGCCGAGCATGCCATGGATGTCCTTCAGGCCGTTGTGGCCGCCGGCGCTGCCACCGAACTTCAGCTTGGCCTGCCCCGGCAGCACGTCGAGCTCGTCATGCACCACCAGCACCTGCGCCGGTTCGATCTTGAAGAAGCGCGCCAGCGTTGCCACCGACACGCCCGACCGGTTCATGAAGGTCATGGGCTGCAGCAGCCAGACAGGGCCTTGCGGCCCGGCCACACGTGCGACATGGCCCTGGTAGGCGCGCTCGCTGGCGAGTCGGGCGCCCAACTTCGCGGCGAGCGCATTCACCCACCAGAAGCCGGCGTTGTGGCGCGTGGCCTCGTAATCCGGGCCGGGGTTGCCCAGGCCGACGAATAGCCGGATCATGGTGCTGACGGCCCGGCCGTGGTGCTTGGAAATGTCATGGGCCGATTATGAAAGTCGGACGGGCATGAAAAAGGCCCCTGCGCGAGGGGCCCCGAGGTGTGATGTCCCGGGCGTGCCGAAGCACACCCGGGCTGGTGCATCACTTCTGGTTCTGCTTTTCGTTCTTCTTGGGCTTGGCCTTGCCCTTGTCGGCGGCAACGACCACCGGAGCGGCCACTTCTTCTTCGACCTTCGGAGTCGTCACGGCGACGATCACGGGGTTCAGCGTGCCGCGCTTGACGGCCTTGATGCCCGGGGGCAGCTTCAGGTCGCTGGCGTGCAGGCTGGTGTTGCGGGCCAGGTTCGACAGGTCGATGGTGACGAATTCAGGCAGCTGCGAGGCCAGGCATTCGATTTCCAGCTCGGTCTGCACATGGCTGACCAGGCACTTGTCGGTCTTGACGGCCGGCGAGCTTTCCTCGTTCTCGAAGTGCAGCGGCACTTTCTTGCGCAGGCGGGTGGCTTCGTCCACGCGCTGGAAGTCCACGTGCATCACGATGGGCTTGTAGGCATGCATCTGGAAGTCGCGCAACAACACTTTTTCGGTCTTGCCGGCCAGGTCCATTTCGAGGATGGACGAGTGGAAGGCCTCTTTCTTCAGCGCGAAGAACAGGGCGTTGTGATCGAGTTCGATCATTTTCGGGTCGCCGGCACCGTAGACGATGCCCGGCACCTTGGCGGCGTTGCGCAGGCGGCGGCTCGCTCCGGTCCCCTGCAGTGAACGCTCGTAAGCAGTGAATTTCATTTCAGCTCCAGTTGAAGAAAGCCCCGCGACCAGGGCTTGGGTTCGGGGCTTGCGCCCCGGTGACACCGACGGTGTCAGAAGTTGTTGTTCTGCTCGGCGAACAGCGACGTGACCGACTCGCCATCGCTGATGCGGCGGATGGTTTCGGCAAACAGGAAGGCCACGCTCAGCTGGCGGATCTTCGGGCAGGCCTTGGCGGCAGGGGCCAGCGGGATGGTGTTGCTGATGACGACCTCGTCGATCTGCGAGCTGGCGATGCGTTCGACCGCAGGGCCCGAGAACACCGGGTGCGTGCAGTAGGCGTAGACGCTGCGGGCTCCGCGCATCTTCAGCACCTCGGCCGCCTTCACCAGGGTGCCGGCGGTGTCGATCATGTCGTCCATGATCACGCAGTTGCGGCCTTCGATCTCGCCGATGACGTGCATGACTTCGGCGATGCCGGCGGCCGGGCGCCGCTTGTCGATGATGGCCAGGTCACAGCCCAGTTGCTTGGCCATGGCGCGCGCGCGCACCACGCCCCCGACGTCTGGCGAAATCACGACCAAGTCGGAGTAGGCCTTGCCCTTCAGATCGGCCAGCAACACGGGGCTGGCGTAGATGTTGTCGACCGGGATGTCGAAGAAACCCTGGATCTGGTCGGCGTGCAGGTCCATCGTCAGCAGGCGTTCGACGCCCACCGTTTCCAGCATGTTGGCCACCACCTTGGCGCTGATGGGCACGCGCATGCTGCGCGGCCGGCGATCCATGCGCGCGTAGCCGAAGTAGGGAATGACGGCGGTGATGCGGCGTGCACTGGCGCGCTTCAGCGCGTCGACCATGATGCACAGTTCCATCAGGTGCTCGTTCGTCGGTGCGCAGGTGGGCTGCACCACGAAGACGTCGCGGGCGCGCACGTTCTGCTGGATCTCGACGGTGGTTTCACCGTCGGAGAAGCGCCCGACCGCGGCCTGACCCAGTTCGAGGCCCAGATGGCTGGCCATCTCCTGCGCCAGCACCGGGTTGGCGTTGCCGGTGAACAGCACGGTGTTGAACAGCACTTTGGTATCTCCGTGGGTGGCTGAGCGTGCGCCGTGCGATCGGTCGTCCACGGCGCTCAGCAAAATTTTTGGCAGGGGAGGAAGGACTCGAACCCTCGCATGTCGGAATCAAAATCCGATGCCTTTACCAACTTGGCGACTCCCCTACACAGGAGGCGGTTCGTCACCGCCACCCTTGACTCTGTTCTCAGCCTGCCCAGCCCTTCAAGGGATGCTGCACCAGGCTGCGACATGACCGCCCTGTCCAGCCCTGCGGCAGATCCACAAGGGGTGCCGCAGGAAATGTCGCCTCGGACAGGCCGGTCTCGTCGACTCTGGAAAACACTGCGCTGCCGGAACCCGTCATGCGGCTGTTGCCGAAGCGGGCTTCAAGCCATCGAGCAACTTCCGCCACTTCCGGGCATTGATCTTCTGCGGGGGCCTGCAGGTCGTTTCGACCAAATTCGCCGTGCCCCGGCGTCCAACTTCTGCCCTTGCGTTGCTCGCGTTGCTTGCCTTGCTGCTCTACCGGCGTCGAAGCATCTTCAAGAGAGCCCACGAGTATAACCAGTTCGGTGTCGCGGACGAGCTTCGGGTGGCGGAAGATGTCGGGCGTTGGCAACGATGCCGCGGGCTTGACGACGACGTAGCGCGCCGAGGGCAATTCCAGGGGCGTGAGCCGTTCACCGATGCCCTCGACGAAGGCGTTGTCGCCGCCAATGAAGAAGGGCACATCCGCACCGAGCGGCAGCGCCAGCGCTGCAAGCCTGGCACGAGACCAGTTCAGGCCCCACAGCCGATTCAGGACCAGCAAGGTGGTGGCCGCGTCAGAGCTGCCGCCGCCCAGACCGGCGCCCCAGGGAACCTGCTTGTCGATGTGGATGTCGGCGCCGAATGTCGCGCCGCTGGCGGCCTGCAGGGCGCCAGCGGCACGCAGGCACAGGTCGTTGGCGGGCAGGGCCGGGCCCAGGTCGTGCCGACGCAGCTGGCCGTCGTCGCGCCTTTCGAAATGCAGGGTGTCGGCCCAGTCGATCAGGACGAAAGGCGACTGCAAGAGGTGATAGCCGTCGGCCCGCCGGCCCACCACGTGCAGGAACAGGTTGAGCTTGGAGGGAGCCGGCAGGTCGTACAGGGCCTTCAGTGCCATGCGCGTTTGGATCAGAACGGCGGATCCAGGCGCACGCGCAGCAGCACTTCGGGCACGGCCGTGCGACGGGCCTCGATCAGGCCTTCGCCCTGCCGCGCCAGCAGCACCTGCCAGCCTGCTTGCTCGAACCCCTGCGGCTGGGGCTGATGCGGGGCCAGCGGCCAGGGCCGTCCGGCCAGCCAGTCGGGCAGGGCAGCCAGGGGCAGCGCTTCGCCCAGGGCTTGCCTCGACAGGTCGTCCAATGTGGCGAAGCTCTGGGTTCCATCGCTGGTTTCCAGGGTCACGCTGCCGGGCGCCCAGCGCGCCGCCGCCATCTGCGTGCCCAGGGGCGAGATCAGCCGGAGTTCGCCCCGGCTGCCGTTGCCTTGCAATTCGAATGCAGCGGTGACGTTCTGAGCGTCGCGCCCGGCCATCGCCGCCACACGCAACAGCAGGCGGCCGCTGGTGACGGCCCCGGCGTTGCTGGCGGGCGGTGTGGCGCAGGCCGTCAGTGCAGCCACCGCCGCCAACCCAGCGGCCAGTGCCAGCCTGCGCCCGGCGCGCAGCGCCAGGGGCGTCACGGTTCGGCGCGCAACCGGGCCAGGGTCTCGCGCAGCACTTCGTTGCCACTGTCGCGGGCCCGTGCCTCGCCCCACACCTTGCGAGCCTCGTCCTTCCTGCCCATCGACCACAGCACTTCGCCGAGGTGAGCGCCGATTTCCGGGTCGGGCCTCGCGGTGTAGGCCTGGCTCAGCAGCTTCAAGGCTTCATCGCTGCGCCCCAGCTTGAATTCGACCCATCCCAGGCTGTCGGTGATGAAGGGGTCGCCGGGCGCGAGTTCGAGCGCCCGCTTGATCAGCTCGCGCGCCTCTGTCAGCCGCTGGCCGCGGTCGGCGAGTGAATAACCCAGGGCATTGTGGGCGTGCGGGTTCTCGGGGCGGATGGCGATGACGCGGCGCAGCAGCGCCTCCATCTCGGGCATCCGGTTGGTCTTCTCGGCCATCATGGCCTGTTCGTAGAGCAGGTCGGGATCGTCGGGAAAGCGCTGGTTGGCGGTGGCCAGCACGTCGAAGGCCTCTTTCCAGCGCTTCACCTCGCGCAGCACGCCGGCTTCGGCCATGAGCTTGCTGCGCGCGTCTTCCGTGCTGCGTTCCGGCACGCGTCGGATCATCTCGCGGGCTTGGGCGACCTGGCCCTGGCGCGCCAGCATGGTGGCCCTGCGGCCCTGGACGTCGAGGGCGCGGTCGGGGTCGTCGACTTTCGCGAGCCAGGCTTCGGCAGCCTTGAAGTCGCCGCGCTGCTCGGCCAGCTGCGCCAGGCTCAGCCAGGCCTGGAAAAGGCCGCGTTCATCGCGTCCGGCGCCCCCGGTTTCGTCGTCAGCGGCTGTTTCGGCATCGGCTGCAGGCGTGGGCTGACCGGTGGCGGGGGCCGCGGTGTCGCTGGACCCCGGCGCCTGTCCCGGCGGCGGTGTGCGGCCGGCCTGGGCGAGTTGCACATATCGCAAGAGTGCGGCCTCGGCCTGGGCTGGCTGGCGCAATTCGATCTGCAGCACACCCAAGGTCAGGAATGGCCCCGGTTCGTCGGGCTGCTGGCGCGTGGCGATTTCGAGTTCCCGTGCCGCTTCGGCGTAACGCTGACCGGCGGTCAGCACCCGCACATAGGCCAGACGCAGCGGCGTGATGGCTTGCGGCCGGGCCAGGTATTGCTTCACCAGGTCCTCGGCCGCCGGACGCTCGGCCATCAGCTCCAGGGCCAGCAGAGCCGGCCCGGGAGTGTCGGCGTCGAGCCGGCGCGCGTCGCTGGCCAGGGCCAGGGCCACGTCGAAGTCCTTGGCATTGAACCAGGCCCGGGCAATCGCCAGGCGCGATGCGACGCGGGTGTCGGGCGCCTCGGCGTAGGGCTTCAGCACCTCGGTGAGGAGCGAAGCCACGGCGCGGGCATCGCTGTTGCGTTCCAGGTAGCGCGGCAACGAGGCGATCACTGCCGGTCTTTCCGTGGCCGGCGTCAACTGCAACAGCCTGGTGACGGGTTCGTTGAGGTCGCCGATGCGCCCTGCCACGACGAGGATCTGCACTTGCAGGCGCAGCGCATCGAGCGAGTCCGGCAGCGACGAGCGCCAGGCGCGCGTGGCTGCCAGCGCCTGTTCGAGGGCGCGGCCCTGCAGCGCGATGTCGACCGCGCGTCTGAACAGGGCGGCGTCGCGGGTACGCCGCGCAGCATCGAGCATGATCTCGTAGGCGGTGCCCGCTTCGCCGCCACGCAGTTCCATTTCGCCGATCAGCAGCTGATAGAAAAGCGGTGCGTCGAGCGGTGAAATGGTCTTGGGCGGCTCGGGCGAGGCCGCGCTGGCCGCCGCCGCCGGCGAAGGTGTTTGTGCCAGCGCCACGGGCGCCACCGCCCCGGTCGCTGCCGCCAGCGCGGCGGTCAAGGCGAGCTGCTTGCGCAGTGAAGCAGGCATGAAGGCTCCTGAACAGTTGATTTTCATTCTCACATAATGAGCCGATGCCTGAATTGCCAGAGGTCGAGGTCACCCGCCGTGGCATCGACCTGCCCCTGCGGGGGGCCCGCGTCCATGCCGTCCGCCTGGGCAAACCCTTGCGCTGGCCGCTGGGCCGTGCGCCCGAAGACCTTTGCGGCCACACCGTCGGCCCGGTGTCGCGGCGTGGCAAGTACCTGTGGTTGCCACTGCTCCCGCTGTTCGAACCCGAGGTTGCCCCGGGCCCCAGGGCAGGCGGCGGCCTGCTGCTGCATTTGGGCATGTCGGGTTCGCTGGCGCTGCTGCAGCAGGCGGGCGATCCGGGCCCGCACGATCACTTCGACCTGGTCACCAGCCAGGGCACCCTGCGGCTGAACGACCCGCGGCGCTTCGGCGCGGTGGTCTGGTCGGCCGCGCTGGACATCGCGCCCGCGGCCACGCTGCTGTCGCGCATGGGCCCGGAGCCCTTCGACCCCGAGCTCACGCCGGCGCGGTTTCATGCCTCGCTGCAGCGCCACAGCGTGGCGATCAAGACCGTGCTGCTGGGCGGCGCTGCTGTCGTCGGCGCGGGCAACATCTACGCCTGCGAGGCGCTGTTCCAGGCCGGCATCCACCCGTTGCTGCACAGCAACCGCATCAGCCGACCGCGCGCCGAACGCCTGCTCGCGGCCGTGCGTGCCACCCTCGGGCGCGCGCTGGAGCTGGGAGGCAGCACGCTTCGTGACTTTTCCGACGTTCACGGCATGTCCGGCAGCTACCAGGCGCAGGCCGCCGTCTACGGGCGCGCCGGCCTGCCATGCCTGAAGTGTGGCGCCCCGGTCAAAAGACGCGTGCAAGCCCAGCGGGCCACGTACTTCTGCTCGCATTGCCAGAAACGTTAGCGGCGCGCTGGGGTTTGCTGGGCTAGCATGGAAAGCGAGTCGTTACCAACACCGCCGCCACCACCGTGCCACAGCCCATTGCCCAGCGCCTGGACGAACTGAGCGCCTGGCGCTCGAACCTCGATTCCAGCCTCGCCCAGTTCAGCCGGGCCCTGGCCGAACAGGAATTGCTCGACGGCCCGGACGCCAGCATCCTGGGCGCACTGCGCGAGCGCCTGGCCTCCGACAAGCTGGTGCTGGCCTTCGTGGCCGAGTTCTCGCGTGGCAAGTCGGAACTCATCAACGCCCTGTTCTTCGCCGACACCGGCCGCCGCGTGTTGCCGGCAACGCCCGGGCGCACCACGATGTGCCCGGTCGAACTGCGCTTCGATGCGGGCGTGCCGCCGCGCTTGTCGCTGCTGCCGATCGAAACCCGTACACAGGGTTCATCGCTGGGCGAACTGCGCGTGCGAGAAGCCGCGTGGCACCACCTGCCGCTGGACCCGAAAGATCCGGCCGCGCTGGCGCGCTCGCTCAGCGCCGTCACCCGCACCCAGTGGGTGGGCGTCGACCATGCGCGCAGCCTGGGCTTGTGGAGCGACACCCAGCCCGAGGACAACCCGCCGCAGCGCGAGGACGGCCGCGTCGAGGTGCCGGCCTGGCGCCATGCGCTGATCAATTACCCGCACCCCTTGCTCGAGCGCGGCCTGGTGGTGGTGGACACGCCGGGCCTGAACGCCATCGGTGCAGAACCCGAGCTGACCCTGGGCCTGCTGCCCACCGCGCACGCCATCGTGTTCGTGCTGGCCGCCGACGCCGGCGTGACGCGGTCCGACCTGGCAATCTGGAAGGAACACCTGAGCGACGCTTCGCTCGAGCGTTTCGTCGTGCTCAACAAGATCGACACCCTGGCCGACCCGCTGGCCAGCGTTTCCGAGGTGCAGGCCCAGGTGCAGCGACAGTGTGAACAGACCGCCCGCACGCTGGGCGTACCGGCCCAGCGGGTGTTCGCGGTGTCGGCGCGCGACGCGCTGGCCGCGCGCGTGGAAGGTGATGCCCCGGCGCTGGCCGCCAGCCGGCTGGGCCCGCTGGAGCAGGCGCTGGCCGCGCAACTGCTGCCGCGCCAGACCGAGTTGCTGCTGCAGTCGGCGCGTGGCGTGGTGCAGCAGCTGCGCCAGAGCGCTGGCCGGCGCCTGGCCGACCGCCGTCGCCAGCATGCCGAACAGCTGCTCGAACTGCGCGGCCTGCGCGGCAAAAGCGGCGGCAAGCTGCGCATGCTGGCGCAGCGCATCGACATCGAGGTGGCGGACTTCGAGCGCTGCACCACCCACCTGACAGCACTGCGCACGGTGCAGACCCGCATGCTGCGCACGGCCACGGCCAAGCTGTCCAGCGAGGCCCTCGGCGTCGAAGTCGCGGCCATGCAGTCGGCGGCCGGTGCCAAATTCCTGGGCCTCGGGGCCAAGGCGGCCTTCGACTCGCTGTTCACGCGCCTGCGCGCTGCCGTGGACCATGCCGACCAGCAGGCGGCCGAGATGCGGGAGATGCTCGACGGCAGCTTCCGCCAGATGAACAGCGAATTCGGGTTTGCCTTCGCCCTGGGTGCGCCGCCGGCCCTGACCAACTTCCGCCAGGACCTGGCCTTGATCGAGACCAGCTACGGGCGCTACTTCGGCCTGGGGCAGGCCTGGCGCATGGCTTCGCCCGGATTTTCCGACCAGTTCCGCCGGCTGTTGCTGTCGAAGCTGCGCGTGGTGTTCGAGAACGCAGCCAGCGAGATCGAGCTCTGGAGCAAGGGCGCTGGCGCCCAGGTCGACGCCCAGCTGCGCGAGCGCCGCCATGGTTTCACGCGCCGTCGCGAGGCGCTGGACCGGGTTCAGGCCGCCTCGGGCGACCTGGAGCAGCGCATCACCGATCTGCAACGCACCGACGAGCAGATCAACGTTGCCCAGCTGAAGCTCGAAGCCCTGGCAGAACGGGCCCTGGCCGCGGCAGACGCACTGGCGCCGGCCAGAACCAGAACCGCGCCCATGCCGGCCGCCGCGCGCCGGGACGCGGCTTGACGGTTCCGGCCCCGGAAAGCCTGGCCGCCCGCGTGGTGGCCTGGCAGCAGCAGCACGGCCGCCACGACCTGCCCTGGCAGCACACGCGCGACCCTTATCGAGTGTGGCTGTCGGAAGTGATGCTGCAGCAGACCCAGGTGGCCACGGTGCTGAGCTACTACGCGCGGTTCCTGGACCGCTTTCCCGACGTGGCCGCATTGGCCGCGGCCCATGAAGACGAGGTGCTGGCGCTGTGGAGCGGTCTGGGCTACTACAGCCGCGCCCGCAACCTGCACCGCTGTGCCCAGGCGGTGATGGCACGGCATGGCGGGCAGTTTCCTGGCAACGGCGCGGCGCTGGCCGAACTGCCCGGCATCGGGCGCAGCACGGCCGCGGCGATTGCCGCCTTCTGCTTCGGCGAACGTGCGGCCATCCTGGATGGCAACGTCAAGCGGGTGCTGACACGCGCACTGGGCTTCGACGGCGACCTGTCGCAGGGTGCGCAGGAACGCCTGCTGTGGCTGCGCGCCGAGGCCCTGCTGCCGGTGCAGCAGGTGGACGTCTACACCCAGGGCCTGATGGACCTGGGCGCCACGGTCTGCGTGACGCGCCGACCCGCCTGCCCGCGCTGCCCGCTGGCCGCGGACTGTGTCGCGCTGGCGCGGGGCACGCCCGAGGCCTTTCCGGTGAAGACGCGCAAGTTGCGACGCCACCCACGCAGCAACGCCCTGCTGTGGCTGGAGCAGGGGCCGCACCTGTGGCTGGTGCAGCGGCCGGGGCAGGGCGTCTGGGCGGGTTTGTGGAGCCTGCCGGAATTCGACACCGTGCAGGCACTCGAACATGCCACGGCCGGCTGGGCAGGCCAGGGTGAATGGCTGCCGCCCTTCAAGCATGTGCTGACCCATATCGACTGGACCTTGCAGGTGCTGCGCTGGCGCCTGCCACCGAGTGCTGCCGAGATCACGGCCGAGCCCTGGCCCGGCGGGCCGGCGGGCCGCTGGTTGCGCTTCGACGAAGCGCTGGCCCTGGGTCTGCCGGCGCCGGTGCGCAAGCTGATCGAACAAGACGCCGCGGCCTGAGCCGCTGGCAGCCAGCGGGAAACCCTCAGCCCACCACGACCTTCTTGTCGCGCAGGAAGCCGTCGACCAGGGACAAGCGGATGACCGGGTCGTCCAGTTCCATCAGCTTCTGTTTGGCTGCCAGCGGCACCGGCAGCAGTTCGCACCAGCGGTTGGCAACCCAGCCCGAGTCGTCCAGGCGATACGGTTCGAGAAAAGGCACGCGGTCGTGCTCCTGCAGCTTGCGGATGGCTTCGGCCAGCGCCGTCACCGTCTGCAGCATGGCCGGGCCGGGCATGCGCACCGGGTCGTCGGCGATGGCCTCGACGCGACCGACCCACAGGCCGTTGTCGCGCTGCACCGGCGCCTCGCGCAGCCGAAACCGCTGCATCCCGGTGCAGCGCAGCTGCAGGATGCCGGTCTGCTCGGCGTCGACTTCGTCGATGCGCGCGGCCACGCCCACCATTTCCACCTTGACGTGGGCCTTGTCCATGCTGCGGGCGCGCCCGTCGCTGGCCTCGACCTCGCCGCCCTGCTTCAGGCAGACCACGCCGAAGGGCGTGCGCTGGCGCAGGCAGTCGGCCACCATGTCCAGGTAGCGGGCCTCGAAGACTTTCAGCCCGAGCTGCGCCCCTGGGAAGAGCACCATGCCCAGGGGGAACAGCGGCAGCGGGTCGGGCAGGGCGGCGGGGGTGGACGGAATGTCAGTCACGGGCGTCGAGCTCTCGATGGCGCACCAGTGTGGCGTATCGGCTGGCAAAGCGCTGGGCCAGCCACTCGACACCGTACACCGAACGGTGCTGCCCGCCCGTGCAGCCCACGGCCACGGTGAGGTAGCTGCGCTGGTCTTCCTCGAACGCAGGCAACCAGCGCTCCAGGAACTGGTCGATCTGCATGAACATCTCGCGCACTTCAGGCTGCTGTTCCAGGTAGGCCGCCACGGGCGCGTCGCGGCCTGTCAAGGGGCGCAGTTCGCGGACGTAATGCGGGTTGGGCAGCACACGCACGTCGAACACGTAGTCGGCGTCCAGCGGCACGCCGTGCTTGAAGGCGAAGGACTCGAACACCAGCGTCAGCGCCGATGCGCGTGCGCCCACCAGGGAACGCACCCAGCTGCGCAGCAGCGCCGGGCGCAGCTGGCTGGTGTCGATGACGGTGCTGACCTCGCGCAGGTCGGCCAGCAGTTCGCGTTCCAGTCGGATGGCGTCGAACAACGCCCGCGTGCCGTCGCCGTCTGCAATGCCGTGCGCGGGGCCGGCGCTGAGCGGATGCGGCCGGCGTGTCTCCGAATAACGGCGCACCAGGGCGTCGTTGCTGGCGTCGAGGAAGATGGCGCGGATGCGTACGCCTTCCGAACGCAGTTCCGAGATCAAGGGCAGCAGGTGCGGCAGCGACGAGGCGGTGCGCACGTCCACGGCAGCGGCCACCCGATGGGTGTAGCGCCGGTGCTCGAGCCGGATGAAGTCGCGCAGCAGCTCTGGCGGCAGGTTGTCGACGCAGAAGTAGCCCGCGTCTTCCAGCGCATGCAGCGCCACCGACTTGCCCGAACCGGAAATGCCGGTGATGAGGATGACCTCGCTCACCGGGCGGGGCCCGGCGGTCTCCACCGGACCGGGGCGCGCCGAAACAGGCGTGGGCTCAGTCATGCGGCAGGTCTTTGGTGGGCGCGGCCAGCAGGGCCTGGGCGTGGGCGCGGCTGGTGCCACTGAGCCGCTCGCCACCGAGCATGCGGGCGACTTCGGCCACCCGCGTTTCTCCGGCCACGGGCTGCACGTCGCTGACCGTCTGCGTGCCGCGCATCGCTTTCGACACGACGAAATGTCCGTCGGCGCAGGCGGCCACCTGCGCCAGATGGGTGACGGCCAGCACCTGGCAGCTGCGGCCCAGCTGCTTCATCAGCCGCCCCACGCTGTCGGCCACGGTGCCGCCGACGCCGGCATCGATCTCGTCGAAGATGAGGGTGGGCACCGAGCTGCCACTGTCTTTGCCAGCGGCCTGCGCGGTGGTGACGGCAATGGCCAGCGCAAGCCGCGACAGCTCGCCGCCAGACGCCACCTTCGCCAGCGGCCGCGGGCTGCTGCCGGCATGCCCGGCCACGCGGAATTCCACGCTTTCCAGACCATGGGCCTGGGGCTGGTCCTGTGGCAGCAAGGCCACGTCGAACTGGCCGCCGGCCATGCCCAGCTGCTGCATGGCCTGCGTCACGGCCTGGGCCAGCAGCGGTGCGGTACGCTGGCGCTGCCGGCTCACGGCCTTGGCGGCCTGTCTCCAGGCGCGTTCGGCGCTGGCGGCGGTGGCTTCCAGCTTGTCCAGGTCGGCGGCGGCGTCCAGGGCAGCGAGTTCGCTCTTCCAGCCGGACAGCAAGGCCGGCAGCTCACCGGGCGCGCGGCGATAGCGTCGAGACTGGCTCACCCAGGCGCCCAGCCGGGTGTCCAGCTCGGCCAGGCGTTCGGGGTCGGGCTCACTGCGGCCCAGGTAGGCGTGCAGGGTGTGCGCAGCGTCCTCCAGCTGCGCTGCCGCGCTGCGCAGCACATCGGCCACCGCCTGCAGTTCGGGGTCGTAGGCCGACACCGCATCCAGCGCTTCGATGGCGCGGTGGGTCAGCGCGTCCGCAGGCAGTTCGCCTTCGGCCACCGCGTCCAGCGCGGCGCGGCTGCCATCCAGCAGCGCCTGGCCATGGGCCAGACGCTGGTGTTCGGTGTTCAGGCTGTCCCACTCGCCGTCGGCCGGGCCGAGCTTGTCGAGCTCGGCGATCTGCCAGGCCAGGCGTTCCCGTTCCCGTTCCAGCGTGTCGCGCCGGCTGCGCGCGTCTTCCAGCGTGGCCAGCGCAGCGCGCCAGGATTGCCAAGCCGCGGCCATGGGTTGGCCGTCGACGCCGGCCTGGCTGTCGAGCAGGGCGCGCACGGCGGCGGGCCGCGTCAGGCTTTGCCAGGCGTGCTGGCCGTGGATGTCGACGAGATGGTCGGACACCTCGCGCAGCTGCGTCACGGTGGCCGGGCTGCCGTTGATCCAGGCGCGGCTCTTGCCCTGGCTGTCGACGGTGCGCCGCAGCAGCAGCAGTTCGTCGGTAGCGAAGCCGGCTTCGTCGAGCCAGCCCCGCAGCGCGGGCGGGGTGTCGAATTCGGCGCTGATCTCGGCCCGCGACGCGCCTTCGCGCACCACGCCGGCTTCGGCGCGCTGGCCCAAGGCCAGCTGCAGCGCGTCGATGAGGATGGACTTGCCGGCCCCGGTCTCGCCCGTCAGCACGCTGAAGCCCGTGCCGAGATCGACCTCGAGCACGTCGACGATCACGAAGTCGCGCAGATGCAGGCGCTTGAGCATGCTCAGGCCGTGCCGTCGTACCAGCGCAGCTTGCGCCGCAGCGTGGCGTAGTAGGTCCAGCCGCGCGGGTGCAGGAAGCGCACCTGAAACGCCGAGCGACGCACCTGCACCTGGTCGCCGATGATGAGACTGGTGACCTGGTGCATGTCGAAGTTGGCCGAGACATCGCGCCCCGCGACGATGCCGATGCGCACGTCCTTGCCGTCGGGCAGCACGATGGGGCGGTTGCTGAGCGTGTGCGATGCGATCGGCACCACCACCCAGCCGCCGATGCCGGGGTGCAGGATCGGGCCGCCCGCCGACAAGGCGTAGGCCGTGCTGCCCGTGGGCGTGGCCACGATCAGACCATCGGCGCGGATGTTGGCCACGAAGTCGTCGCCGACGTCGACGCTGAGTTCGACCATGCTCGCGCTGGCACCGCGGCTGACAACCACGTCGTTCACCGACAGGCCGGTGAAGATCGACGCGCCGTCGCGCCAGACCTCGCCTTCCAGCATGCTGCGGTGCTCTTCCTCGTAGTCGCCGTCGATCATCGGCGCGAGTGCTTCCTGGTACTGACCCATCGGAAGGTCGGTGATGAAACCCAGCCGGCCCTGGTTGATGCCCACCAGCGGCAGGTTGTAGCGCGACAACTCGCGGGCGATGCCCAGCATGGTGCCGTCGCCGCCCACCACCACCGCCAGGTCGCAGTGCTGGCCCATCTGGGCCGGGGTGAGCGCGTCGAAGTCGACCACGCCGGTGGCGTGGGCGGTTTCGCGTTCGAAGGAAACCTCGAGACCGCGCGCCACCAGGAAGTGGGCGATCTCTTCCAGCACCGGGCGTATGCCCCGGGCCTGGTACTTGCCAACGATGGCAGCGTGTCGAAACCCGTTCGGCATTCGGGCATTACACCATAGGGCACCCTTTCAGGCGGTCAGTCAACCCCTGGCGGCCCGGGGTGCGTCCGTACAATGAAAGCCATGCTGGATGACCGTGCGAAGACGCTGCTGAAGACCCTGGTGGAGCGCTACATCGCCGACGGCACGCCGGTGGGGTCGAGAACCCTGTCTCGCGCATCGGGCCTGGACCTGTCGCCGGCCACCATCCGCAATGTCATGGCCGACCTGGAAGAGCTGGGGCTGATTGCCAGCCCGCACACCAGCGCCGGGCGCATTCCCACGGCCCGCGGCTACCGGCTGTTCGTCGACACCATGCTCACGGCGCGTCCGCTCGACCTGGAAGTGCGCGCCGGTGAAATGGCCGCGGCGCGCGAGCAGCTGCACCCCGACCAGCCGCAACGTGTCATCGCCCAGGCGGCGTCGCTGCTGTCCAGCCTGTCCAGCTACGTGGGCGTGGTGACGGCGCCGCGCAAGGCCAGCGTCTTCCACCACATCGAATTCCTGCGCCTGGGCGACAAGCGCGTGCTGGTCATCATCGTCGCCCCCGACGGCGACGTGCAGAACCGCGTGATCTTCACCGCACGCGACTTTCCGCAGGCCGAGCTGGTCGAGGCCACCAACTACCTGAACGCACACTACGCCGGGCTGACCATCGAGGAAGTGCGCGAGCGGCTGAAGAACGAGGTCGAGGCCTTGCGTGGCGAGATTGCCGCATTGATGCAGGCCGCAGTCCAGGCGGGTGAGGCCCTGGTCGGGCAGGACAACGTCGTCGTCTCAGGCGAACGCAACCTGATCGGCGTGCAGGAGTTCGGCAACGACATGGGCAGCCTGCGCCGGCTGTTCGACGTGTTCGAGCAGAAGACCGAGCTCATGCGCCTGCTGGACGTGAGCAGCCGCGCCGAGGGCGTGCGCATCTACATCGGCGGTGAAAGCCAGGTCGTGCCGTTCGAGGAACTGTCGGTGGTGACCGCACCCTACGAGATCGACGGCCGCATCGTCGGCACCCTGGGCGTGATCGGGCCTACACGCATGCCTTACGACCGGATGATCCAGATCGTCGACATCACGGCGCGGCTGGTGGGCAATGCGTTGTCGGCGAAGTAGCCATGCTGCCGGGCCTTGCTGCCCGCCTACACTTCGAGGCCCCGGGCCGTTAGCTCAGTTGGTTAGAGCAGAGGACTCATAATCCTTTGGTCGTTGGTTCAAGTCCAACACGGCCTACCAACAACTTGTCGATGGCAGCCTCGCAAGCAGCCACCGGTCTTCCGTTCGCTGAGACTGGGTCTTACGCTTTCGTTGATGCTGTCTTTGGCCAAAAAGAAGGGGCCCGAAGGCCCCTTGCTGAACAGTTCAGTCCTACGGAACTGATTCAGAACTCGTAGCGCAGCGTGGCTTGCACAGCCCATTGGGATTCGCCGGAGATCTGGCGGGTGTTGAAGTCTTCCAGCGAACCCAGGCTGTAGATGTACTTGCCGGTACCGGGCTCGAGGCCGTTGAAGTTGACGAAGCTGCGGTTCGACGGGAAGCCGATCTCGTCGACGCGGCCCCAGCGCTTGTTCAGCAGGTTGCCGAAGTTCAGCACGTCGAGCACGAAAGTCGTTTTGTGGCCCTTCATGAAGCCCGGCAGTTCCTGGCTGAAGCGCACGTCGAAGTTGTTCACCCAGGGCGCGAAGCTGTTGTTGCGGCCGGCGATGCCGCCACGGGCAGCCGTCAGGGCCTTGTTGCCGTCGACGATTTCCCAGAAGCGCGCTTCCTCGGCGGCGCCACCGCGGAACACCACTTCACCAGAACCCGGACGGGACGGGATGTACATCAGGTCGTTGCCGAGGATGCTGTCGCCGTTCAGGTCGTTCAGGTAGGTCCAGCTGTACGGCTTGCCGCGGCGACCCTCGTAGAACACGCCCAGGGACGTGCGGTAGCTGCCGACGAAAGCCTTTGCCCAGGTCAGGCTCGCGCTGACGCGGTCCTTGATGAGGTAGTTGCTGTTCTGCAGCTCTTCTTCGTTGGGGTCGAAGCTGTTCTTCAGGCTCCAGTTCGAGATGGATGTCGAGGACGTCAGCGGGCTGACTTCTTTGGCAGTCGTCGCGGTATAGGCCAGGTTCCAGCCGAAGCCAGAGACTGCAGGCTGCCCGATCGACAGGGTGACCGCGTCGCTGTAGCCCTTCTTCGTCTTCAATGCGACGATGGCATTGTTGAAGTTCGGGTTGCTCAGCGCGCGGTTGCGCGAACCCGCGCAGGCGCCGGTCGTGCTGAAGGTGCCACCGCTCCAACAGCCGATGTTGTAGGTGCCCGGGGTGTAGAACAGCCGCCGGCCATCGGTACCGGTGGCCGTCGCTTCGCCAAGGTTCAGGTTCTGGTAGTAGACACCGGCGTCGTTCTCGATATGGAGCCACTCGACGCCCACCGTCAGGCGGCCCATCACCGGCAGTGGCGGCAGTTCAGCGTCAAACGCCAGGTTGGCCTTCCAGACGGAGGGCTGTTCCAGATCGGACGCAATGAAGTCAACGTTGGCAGATTGCGGGCCGGACAGCGTTGGCTGGGCGGCTGGGTCCGGATTGAACCTGACCTGTCCGCCATTGTTCGCGCTGCGGCAAAGTGCGAATGAAGCGCAGGTCACGTCCACCAAGGCAGCACCTGTGTTGCTGAAGGGATTGCTGAGCCAGACGTTCGCGGCTGCGCCCTGGAACAGGCCAAAGCCACCGCGCAACTGCATGCGGTTCTCAGGCGTACCCAGGTTCCAGTTGAAGCCCAACCGCGGTTGTACGAGGCGGGTGCCGTCCAGGGTCTCGTCGTTGCGAATACCGAAGCCGCCGCTGGCGCGCGTAAGTGCGGTGTTGGTGTTGCCGGTGACGCGCCCGGCGACAGTGGGCGCTGCAGCTGCGGCATTGAACAGCGGCTTGGTCGGCACGTCAGACTGGTCGACGCGCAAGCCGAACATCATGTTGAAGCTGTCGGTCAGTTTGAAGGTGTCCTGCAGGAAGAGTCCGGTGTTGGCGTAACTCCAGGTGGCCACGGCGTCGTTCAGGGTGCGGCCCGGCTGGGGTGCTTGCACGCGGTAGGCGGAGGGTAGGCCGCGCTGGAAGTTCTCGAGCACGGTCAACTCGCGTTGCGCCGGCGTCATGCTCAGGGCGTTGCCACCAGCGCTAGGCGTATAGGTGCCAGGCAGGGTATTGGTCGGGCACACCGACACGGTGCCGAAGCTGTAGGCGCCGGGTTCGCACTGGAAGGTGTAGTCGCCGTTGCTGCGCTGGATGAAGGCGTTGTAGACCTCATTGTCGGAATAATCGATGCCGAATTTCAGCTCGTGCCTGCCCAGGTTCCAGGTGGCACCGGCATAGACGTCGGAGGTCTCCGTACCGAGTACGTTGAACTGGCGGCTGAGTTCGGTGCCCAGGTTCAGGAAGCGGTTGTTGGCGTTGAAATTCTGGCTGGCCTCCATCGGTCCGTTGAAACGCAGACCAATGGCGGGCAAGCGGGTGCCGTTGACTTGCGTGGGCACGCTGTCGTAGTCGCGCTGCGAGACCTTCAGTTCGGTGCTGAGGTTCGGGGTCCAGTCCGCGAACCACTGGCCAACGACAGTGTCGATGACCTTTGCTTGGTTCCACCAGTAGCTGCTGAGCGACAGACTGGTGCCCGAAAAGCCTGCGATGACGGGTTCGTCTTGCTCGGTCTTGGTGTAGCGCAGGCTGGCGCGGTGGTTGTCGTTGATGTTCCAGTCCAGCTTCAACAGGGTGTCCTTCACGGACACTTCCAGCCCCTGTGGCACGGACGATGTTCCCGCGTCGAATCCCCAGTTGGTGCGTGCAATGGCGACCGCCTGATCGATGGCGCTTTGCGTGATGCCGACGTTGGGGTTAGCACTGCCAATGGGTCCGAAATCCGGACTCGTGCGCGAACTCTTGAATTCCTCGTAGCTGCCGAAGAAGAAGAGCTTGTCCTTGATGATCGGCCCGCCCAGCGTGAAGCCTTTGGTGTCTTCCTTAAAGCTGGGGGCGTCGAAGTAGGCGCCAGTACCGCGGTTGAAGCGTTTGCCAACCAAGTTGTCGTCGCGCCAGACGTAATAAAGGCTGCCCTTGAATTCGTTGGTGCCGCTCTTCGTCACGGCGTTGATGTTGGCGCCGGTGTAGCCCTTCTGCGTCACGTCGTAATTCGACAGGTTCACCTGCACCGACTGAATCGCGTCGATGGAAATCGGCTGCTTGATCGTTGGCAGGTTGTTGGCTTCCAGGCCGAACGTGTCGTTGATCGTGACGCCGTCGATGGTGATGCTGTTGAAACGCGTGTTCTGTCCGGCAGCGCTGATCTCGCCGCGTTCCTTGTCCGTCTGGGCCAGACGCGGGTCGGTGCGGGCGTAATCCTGCAGGTTGCGCTGGACGGAGGCCAGAGACGCCAGCTCACGCGCGCCAATGTTGGTCCCCGCACCCATGCTGCTGCTGTTGAAGCGGTCATTGGCACCGCGGCCGGTGACCACGATGGTCTGCGAGGCCGGCGCCAGGCGGGCGTCGAGCGAGCCGGCTTCGGCCAGCGCCAGGAACACGCCTTCGCGCTTGTCGGTCAGGCCGTCCTTGCTGAACGTCACGGTGAACGGGCCGCCCACGCGCAGGCCGCGGGCCGCGTAGCGCCCCTGGTCGTCGGTGGTGACGGTGTTTGCCGAACCCGATTCGACGTGGAGGATCGTCACGGTGGCGCCGGCCACGGGGTTGCCGTTGGCTGCCACCACACGGCCGCCGAGGCTGGCCGTGGTGTTCTGCGCCAGCACCGGCGCCGCAGCGACAACCGCCACGGCAACGGCCACTGCAGTGCGGGAAAAGCCCATCCAGCTGGGGTGATTCATCGGGATTACTTCCTACGTGGGTTCTAGGGCGGGCGGCAGTGTGACGGTGCCGCCCGGACTCGGAATCAAGGGTGCGTGGCCAGCAAAGCCATTGGCACGCCCGGTGACGATGCCGCCGGACGATGCCAATTCGATGACAGTAACGCGACTTCCGTGCCAGCGGCGCGCAGGGCTGCCGGTTTGTTGTCTCGAAGTCACACCGCCCCCCGCCAGTGAGGGGCGCTGCACGTGGGAAGATTTGGGGGTCCGCCTGCCTGCCCGCTCGCTTGCCCACCTGCCGGTCGCCACCGGTCTTGCTTCGCCATGATGTCTGCTCCAGTCCAAGTGCGCCGCGCCGGCCCAGACGACGCGGTCGAACTCACCCGCCTGATGAGCGACCCCGAGGTCTTCGGCAACCTGATGCAGCTGCCGCTTCCCAGCGTCGACCAATGGCGTGAACGCCTCGCCAAACCAGCCGGCCCTGAGCACCTGCATGTGCTCGCGGTGCGCGACGGGCAGGTGGTGGGCAGCGCCGGCCTGCACCCGGTCGAGCGGCTGCGCCGCCGGCACTGCGCCATGTTGGGCATCAGCGTGGCGGTGATGGCGCAGCGCCAGGGCGTCGGCACCGAACTGATGCGCACGCTGTGCGACTACGCCGACAACTGGGGCCAGATCCTGCGCATCGAACTCACCGTGTTCACCGACAACGCTCCGGCCATCGCGCTCTACCAGCGCTTCGGCTTCCGCGTCGAAGGCACCCACCGCGCCTACGCCCTGCGCCGTGGCCAGTTTGCCGACGTGCTGGCCATGGCGCGCCTGCACCCTCAGCCCCCCGTGGTCGGCTGGGGCCCGACCTGACCACCCCCGAGAAAGCCCGAACCCGATGCGCCTGCCCACCGTCCGCCAGAACAACCATGCCGAGCTGCGCGCCTTCGACGACACCTGCCTGCGCCTGGAAGGCTTCGACGCCGACCTGAACTTCGAAAGCGTGGACGGCTTCCTGACGGCGCTGGCTGCCGGGCCTCAGCTGCCACCGCCGGAGGACTGGCTGGCTGCGCTGTGCGACGACGCCTTCGACCGCGCTTTTTCCGACCCGCCCGCGCACGCTGCGGCGCTGCGCGCCTTGAAGACGCGCCTGTCGGTGCTGCGCGATCAGCTCGACCCCGAAGCGCTGATGGACGTGCCCGACCAGTTGCGCCTGGACCCGTTGATGAGCGAATGGACCGACGCCGCGCGCGAGCAGGCGGTGGCCGAATCAGGCGCCAGCGCCGAGGAAGCCGCCTCGCTCGTGACGGGCGCGCTGTGGGCATCCGGGTTCGTCCGCGCAGCGCAGGCCTTCCCGCATCTGTGGCGGGCGCCGCAGGGCGACGACGAGGTGCTGGCCCTGCACGCCGAGCTCTGGGCGCAGATCGAGGCCCTGCTGCTGCCCGAGGCCGACCCCGCCCTGACCGCGCACATCGCTGCCGTCTACCCCGCCGGGGAAACGCCCACGCGGGACGACCTGATCGTGCAGGCCTGCTATGCCGTGCAGGACCTGCGCCTGTTCTGGGTGGACCACGCGCCCCGGCCCGAGACCCGGCGTGTCGAAAAGAGCCCGGGTCGCAACGACCCTTGCTCTTGCGGCAGCGGCAAGAAGTTCAAGAAGTGCCACGGCGCGGCAGCCTGAGCGCATCCTGCCGAGCCCGGGTGGGGCGCTGCTAGAGTCTCCGGCATGTCGATTCCAATCCTCCTTGCGGGCAGGCACATTGTGCTGGGCCTGTCCGGCGGCGTCGCCTGCTACAAGGCCGCCGAACTCGCCCGGGAACTGGTGCGGGCCGGTGCCACGGTGCAGGTGGTGATGACCGAAGCCGCCGGCCACTTCATCACCCGCGCGACGATGCAGGCCGTGTCCGGCCGCCCGGTGTTCGACAGCCAGTGGGACGCCGCGCCGCCAGCGGGCATGGCCCACATCGACCTCTCGCGCGAAGCCGACGCGATCCTCGTGGCCCCGGCCAGCGCCGATTTCATCGCCCAGCTGGCGCAGGGTCGCGCAGGCGAGCTGCTGGCCCTGTTGTGCCTGGCACGTCCGCTCGATCGTTGTCCGCTGCTGCTGGCCCCGGCCATGAACCGCGAAATGTGGGCGCACCCGGCCACCCAGCGCAATCTCGCGCAGGTTCAGGCCGATGGCGCCAAGGTACTGGGCCCGGGCACGGGCAGCCAGGCCTGCGGCGAAACCGGCGACGGCCGCATGCTCGAACCCGCCGAGCTGCGTGACGCCCTGTCGGCCTTTTTCCAGCCCAAGCATCTGGCCGGTCGCAGCATGCTGGTGACCGCCGGGCCGACCTTCGAGCCCATCGACCCGGTGCGCGGCATCACCAACCATTCCAGCGGCAAGATGGGCTTTGCGGTGGCCCGCGCTGCGGCAGAAGCCGGCGCCCGGGTCACCCTGGTCGCGGGCCCGGTGCATCTGCCCACGCCGGCCGGCGTGGTGCGCGTGGACGTGCAGACCGCGCAGCAGATGTTCGACGCGGTGCTGCCCCGCGCTGCGTCGCACGACATCTTCGTGGCCACCGCCGCCGTGGCCGACTGGCGCCCGGCCGTCACCCAGGTGCAGAAGATCAAGAAGCAGGGCGCCGAGACTGCAGCGCCCAGCCTGGCCTTGGTCGAGAACCCCGACATCCTGGCCGCCGTGGCCGCCTTGCCTTCGGCGCAACGGCCCTGGTGTGTCGGTTTTGCCGCTGAAAGCGAGCACCTGGCCGCCCATGCCCGCGCCAAGCTCGTGCGCAAGGGCGTGCCCCTGGGGGTGGGCAACCTGGGCCCGGCCACTTTCGGCCGTGACGACAACAGCCTGCTGCTCGTCGACGCGGCCGGCGACCAGCCGTTGCCGCCCGCGGACAAGCTGACACTGGCCAGGCAGCTGGTGGCCGAGATCGCGGCGCGCATGGCCACCGGCCCGTGGAGCGCGAAATGACCGTCATCGACGTGAAGCTGCTGGATGCCCGCATGGCCGACTACCTGCCGGCCTATGCCACACCCGGCAGCGCCGGGCTGGACCTGCGCGCCTGCCTGGACGCGCCGCTGGTGCTGGCCGCGGGCGCGTCTGCACTCGTGCCCACGGGGCTGGCCGTGCACATCGGCGACCCGGGCCTGGCGGCGATGCTGCTGCCGCGTTCGGGCCTGGGCCACAAGCACGGCATCGTGCTGGGCAACCTGGTCGGCCTGATCGACAGCGACTACCAGGGCCCGCTGATGGTGAGCCTGTGGAATCGCGGCAGCGCAGACTTCGTCATCCAGCCCCTGGAACGTGTGGCGCAGATGGTCATCGTCCCGGTGGTGCAGGCTGCATTCCGACGCGTCGAATCTTTCGACGCCAGCAGCCGGGGTGAAGGCGGTTTCGGCTCGACCGGCGTGCGCTAGCTGGCCGGGTTCAGTGCAGGCTGGGGGCTATGGCCGGCCGGCCGCTGCCCAGCACGCCCACGGCCGAACCGGCCACGCTGCGCGCCTCGATCTCGTCGGCGGTGGCTTCGCGCACGTCTTCCACCTTCATGTGCAGGCGCAGCGACATGCCGGCCAGCGGGTGGTTGCCGTCCAGCACCACGTGCGACGGATAGATCTCGGTGACCAGGTAGATGGTGTCCTTGGGCATGTCGGGCGTGACACTGCCTTCGGGCAGGCCTTCGAAGGCCATGCCGGTTTCCAGCTTCTCGGGGAACAGGCTGCGGGCCTCGAAACACACCAGCTCGGGCTTGTAGTCGCCGAAGGCGTTTTCGGGCTCCAGGTGCAGCTGGAGTTCTGCGCCGACTTCGTGTCCGGCCAGGGCTTCCTCGACCTTGGCGAGCAGGTCGTCGCCGCCGTAGAAAAACTCCACCGGGTCGCTCAGGGTGTCGATGGGGCGGTTCTGGCCGTCGTCCAGCCTCCAGGTCAGGCTGACGACGCAGGGTGTGTTGATCTGCATGGCGGAAATGATCGCATGGCCGGCGTTGGCAGGCTGCTGCGCCAGAATCCCCGCCATGGATGTGAATGTTCCGCTGCCCTTGCTGGGTGGCCTGTCGCCGGCCTTGTTCATGCGCCGGCACTGGCAGAAAAAGCCGCTGCTCGTGCGCCAGGCCTGGCCAGGCGTGCAGCCCCCGCTGGACCGCCGGGCCCTGTTCGACCTGGCGGGCTCAGAAGACGTGGAGTCCCGGCTGGTCGAACAGCAGTCGGGCCGCTGGAAGGTACGCCACGGCCCCCTGCCCAGGCGCGCCCTGCCACCCGCGAGCCGGCCGGGCTGGACGCTGCTGGTGCAGGGCCTGGACCTGCACGTGGGCGCTGCCCACGAGATGCTGTCGCGCTTTGCCTTCGTGCCCCAGGCCCGGCTGGACGACCTGATGACGTCCTGGGCCAGCGACGGCGGCGGCGTCGGCGCCCACCTGGATTCCTACGACGTCTTCCTCATCCAGGTGCAGGGCCGACGGCGCTGGCGCGTGGGCCCCTGCCTGGACGCCGTCAGCGCGACCTGGCAACCCGGCCTGCCCTTGAAGATCCTGAGTGATTTCCAGCCCCTTCAAGACTGGGTGCTCGAGCCGGGCGACATGCTGTACCTGCCACCCGGCTGGGGCCACGACGGCGTGGCCGTGGGCGGTGATTGCATGACCTGCTCGGTCGGCTTCAGGGCCCCCGCAGCCGACGCCATCGCTGCCGAACTGCTGCAGCGCCTGGCCGACACGCAGGACGATGTTTCGGAGAATGGCCTTGGCCCAAGCCCGCGCTTGTATCGTGACCCGTCGCAGCCGGCAACGACCACCCCTGGCCAGGTCCCGCCGGCGCTGCAGGCCTTCGCCCGACAGGCCGTGGCGCGGTTGCTGGCCCAGCCTGATGCGCTGGAACGGGCACTGGGCGAAGTGCTCACCGAGCCCAAGCCCAGGGTGTGGTTCTCGTCATCCGAATCAGCGACGGCCGCCGCGGGCGTGCAGCTGGCCGCAGCCACGCGCATGGCCTACGACGCGCGTCATGTCTTCATCAACGGCGAGTCGTTCCGCGCAGCCGGTCGCGACGCCCGGCTGATGCGGCAGTTGGCCGATGCCCGACAGCTGAGTGGGCGCGACTGTTGCCGCCTCAGCGACGAAGCCCTTGAACTGGTGCAGGACTGGCTGGACAGCGGATGGCTGCTGCCGCACAGTGCCTGAGCCTTCGCGACCACAAGCGCATGGAACGACCGACCGACCCAGCCCCGCCGCCGCCCATCCACACGCGTGCCGACTTCGACGCTGCGGTGATCTGGGCCCTGCAGGCTGCGCAGCAGCGCGGCGCGCGCCGGCTGCTGGTGTCAGACCGCGACTTTGCCGACTGGCCCCTCGGCCGGCCCGATGTGCTGCAGGCGTTGCAGGGATGGTTGCGTCTGCCGCAACGTCGCCTGGTGCTGCTGGCAGCGCACTTCGACGAGGTGCCGCGTCGCCATCCCCGTTTCGTCGCCTGGCGCCGCGACTGGGCGCACGCGGTCGAGGCTTGGTCGCCGCCGGCCGAGATCGCCGGGCAACTGCCCACGCTGCTGGTCGACGACGGCCCGGTGTGTCTTCAGCTGTTCCCGGGACCGCAGTTGCGGGGCCGGGCTGAGCTGAACCCGCTGGAAGCCAGGCGCTGGCGTGACGGCCTTGATGTAGTTCTGCAACAGTCGGAAGCGGCCTTCCCGGTTCAGACCCTCGGCCTCTAGGGAATGTACTAGCGCCGCATATACTCAGAGGCTGAGCGGAGCTTGCACAAGAGAACGGGGCAGTGCCCATGTGTGTTGCCCGCCGCGTTCTTGCTTGGGGCGTTCGTCCCGGCCGACGTTCTGTTCCCACCTAAAACTCCTGAGGAAATGCCATGAACAAGTCTCTCGTGCTCGCCACCCTGGTCGCTGCTGTTGCCCTGGCCGCTTGCGGCAAGAAGGAAGAAGTTGCACCGGCGCCGGCGCCTGCTCCCGTGTCCGCACCGGTGGCTGAAGCCGCATCGGCTGCCACCGTGGCCGCATCGGCCGCCGTCGACGCTGCTTCCGCCGCCATGGGGGCCGCATCGGCCGCCGTCGCTGGCGCCGCCGAGTCGGCCTCTGCCGCGACTGGCGCTGCCGTCGACGCTGCCAAGAACGCAGCCGCCGACGCCGTCAACAAGGCGGCCGACGCTGCCAAGGACGCCGTCAAGAAGTAAGCCCACTCGGGCCCGGCCGGCGGATGCTGTCCGCCGGTTTCCCAAAGAAAAAGCCGCCAGGTTCTGGCGGCTTTTTTTCGTCTGGCAGGGCCTTACGGCAGGTCAGCGAAGCTCGTTCACGAGCAGCCCGACGATACGTTGGGCATTCGCACCGTTCTCAGGCTGGCCCGCCGAGGTCTGCACGGCCACGCGTGTTTTTTCGCCGCTGGCTTGCATGGCGATGCGGTAGCGCACCGGCGCCTGTGACTTGTCGCCCCCGAACCAGCGTTGCCAGAAGGCTGGCTCTTCCTGCGTGGCCGTGGCCGGGTCGACATAACGCACGTAATACAGGCCGCCTGCGCGGTCGCGATCTTCGACGCTGAAGCCGCTGCGGTCGAGCGCCAGGCCCACGCGCCGCCAGGCACGGTCGAAAGGTTCGTCGACCTCGAGCGCAGCGCTCGGCTGGCCGTTCAGCGTGCGTGCGCGGGCCGGTGAATCGGGCGCCGCCGCCACCTGGGCGGGCGTGGCACTGTCTTCGCGGGCACCCAGCGCCAGCATCATGCGTGACAGGAATTCGGCCTCGAGTTGCGGGTCGCCCGGGCGCGCCTTCCACGCGGTGTTCTCCTTGCGGTCGCTTGTGTATTCCTCCGACAGGCCGCGGTGGCTGAGGAAGATTTCCGTGCCATTGGGCGTGCGTTCCAGGCGCGTGCGGAACAGGTCTCGCTCGCCGGTGTCGTAGAGCCGGCCCAGCACCCGGCCCAGGGTGTTGCGGATGAGGTCGTCGGGCAATTTGGCGCGGTTCTCGGTCCAGCCGGTTTCCATCACGCCGATGGCCGCGTCTTCGACCTGCAGTTCGAAGCCGCGCTGCACCCAGAAGGCCTTCACCTGGGGCCACAGCTGTTCCGGCGTGGCGTTCGGCACCACGAGCCAGCGCGTCTGGCCCTGGCGTTCGATGCGCAGGTCGCCACGCTGGCTGACCGCGACGCTGGGTGTGCCGGGGGCGGCGCTGACGCTGCCGCGCGGGCCGGCCGACGCAGCAGCGCTGACGACACCGCCTTGCGGCTGGAAGCGGCTGTCCTTGGCCAGCTGGGTCAGGTCGGGCGGCACCTCCAGAGGTGCCGTCTTGGCCGAGCCGGCCTTGTAGTCCACCTTGCTGCCGAACAGGCCCTCGGTCGAAGAGCAGCCGGCCAGCGCGAAGGCCAGGGCCAGGGTGGCCAGCCTCACGGGGGTGACGGCGAATGCGGGTTTCACTTGAAGGGTCTCCAGTGCGGCGGACAACGTGCGCGCCGTCGGTGGTGGTGTGTCGCGGGGGTAAGTGCTCAGCCGGCCACGAGGCCGCTGTCGCGCAGGGCCTGGGCCACGAGGGCCTTTCCGGCGTCGGTCAAGGGCAGGATCGGCAGGCGCGCATCGGGCGTGCATTGCCCCAGTTGTGCCAGCACCCATTTGGTGGGGGCCGGGCTCGGTTCGCAGAACAGCTGCTTGTGCAGGGGCAGCAGCTTCATGTGCAGCGTCGTGGCGCGGCGAACGTCGCCTTCGATGGCGGCCATGCACAGCTCGTGCATCAGCCGCGGCGCCACGTTGGCGGTGACGCTGATGTTGCCCTGGCCGCCCAGCAGCATCAGCGCCACGGCGGTGCTGTCGTCGCCGGAATAGATGGCGAAGCCCTTGGGCGCCTGCTTGATGAGCCAGCCGGCGCGTTCGATGCTGCCAGTGGCCTCCTTGATGCCGACGATGCCGGGCACCTGGGCCAAGCGAAGCACGGTGTCGTGCTGCAGGTCGGCCACGGTGCGGCTGGGCACGTTGTAGAGCACCATCGGGATGTCCACCGCTTCGGCGATGGCGCGGAAGTGCCGGTAGATGCCTTCCTGCGAAGGCTTGTTGTAGTACGGCACCACCTGCAGCGTGCAGGTGGCCCCCACCTGCTTGGCGAACTGCGACAGCTCGATGGCCTCGCGCGTGGCGTTGCCGCCCGCGCCGGCCATGATGGGCACGCGCCCGGCAGCATGCTCGACGGCCACTCTGATGATCTCGCAGTGTTCTGCCACCGACACCGTGGGCGACTCGCCCGTGGTGCCGACCACGCAGATGCAGTCGGTGCCTTCGGCGATGTGCCAGTCGAGCAGCCGTTTCAGGCCCGCATAGTCCACGCTGCCGTCCGCCTGAAAGGGCGTGACCAGGGCGACGATGCTGCCGATGATGGGATTCATGCGCGTGGGACTCGTGGGAATGTGACGACGGATCAGCCCGCGAGTTTAGCGGGCGGGGACTGCAGCGCCGGGGGAGCCGCAGCGCCGCGCACGGCGACGATGCGTTGCACGCAGCGACCCGGTGCCGGGTGCTCCTCCAACCCGTCTTCGAAAGACACCACGCGCAGACCCACGCAGACCTGCAACAGTTCCCCGGGCCGCAGCAGAAACTCGGGCCGCGACGGCCGGCCGATGTGCTGCTGGCCGTCGGCAAAGGTTTCGTAGATCAAGACCCCGCCGTCTGCCAAAGCCTCGACCACCTTGGGCAGCAGCGGGCGCCACAGGTAGTTGGTCACCACCACCGCGTCGAAGCGCCTGCCAGGCAGCGGCCAGGGCCCGCCCTCGATGTCGGCCTGCACGACTTCGGCCACCGCCTGCAGGCCCGCCAGCGCCGCGGCGTCGCGGTCCAGCGCCGTGACGGCATGGCCCGCCGCCGCCAGCAGGTGCACGTGGCGGCCGCTGCCGCACGCCAGATCGAGCACGGTGCCGGAAGGCTTGACCAGGTGGGCCCAGCGCACGACCCAGGGCGAAGGAGGGCCGCTGCCGTGCATCAGAAGCAGGCCCAGGCGCGGTTCGCCAGGTCCACCGCCAGATGGGGGTTCTGGTAGGCCATGAACACCGATGCCAGCACTGCCAGCACCAGGGCGCGCACGATCCAGATGCGGGGCGGCGTCTTCATGCGGCAGCAGGCTGCTGGCGCACGATGGCGGTTTCACGCACCGGCAGGTTGGCGGCCACGGCCAGGGCGCTCAGGCCCACCGCGATCCACCAGACGATGTCGTAGCTGCCCGTGGTGTCGAACAGCTTGCCGCCCAGCCACACGCCCAGGAAAGAACCGATCTGGTGGCTGAGGAAGACGAAGCCGCCGAGCATCGACATGTACTGCACGCCGAAGATCTGCGCGACGATGGCGTTGGTGGGTGGCACCGTCGACAGCCACAGGAAGCCCATCACGCTGGCGAAGACATACACCGACATCGGCGTCAGCGGCGCCAGCACGAAAACCGTGATGGCCACGGCACGCAGCGCGTAGATGGTGGCCAGGATGTAGCGCTTGGCCATCTTCTGCCCCAGGCTGCCCGCCGCGTAGGTGCCGAACACGTTGAACAGGCCGATCAACGCCAGCGCCGTGGTCGCCACGCCGGGCTCCAGCCCCTTGTCCTTCAGATAGCTGGGCAGGTGCACCCCGATGAACACGACCTGGAAGCCGCAGACGAAGTAGCCCAGCATCAGCAAACGGAAGCTTGGATAGGCGAAGGCCTCGCGCAGCGCGGCCATCACGCTTTGCTGCGGGCCGGTGCTGGCGGCGCGTGCGGGTTCCTTCATGAAGAAGGCCAGCGGCAGGATGATCAAGGCCAGGCAACCCAGCACGAACAGCGCGTTCTGCCAGCCGAAGCCACCGATCAGCCAGTTTTCCACCGGCACCATCAGGAACTGGCCGAAAGAGCCGGCGGCCGCTGTCACCCCCATGGCCCAGGAGCGCTTGGCCGGGTCGACCTGGCGCGCGATGACGCCGTACACCACGGCGTAGGTGGTGCCGCTCTGCGCCAGGCCCAGCAGGATGCCGGCGCTGCCGGTGAAGGCCAGGCCGGAGCTGGCCATGGCCATCAGGACGAGGCCGCCCGCGTAGAGCAGTCCGCCGGCAATGAGCACGCGGAAGGCGCCGTACTTGTCGGCCAGCATGCCGGCAAAAGGCCCGGCCAGACCCCAGGCCAGGTTCTGAATCGCCAGCGCGAAGGCGAAGGTCTCGCGCGTCCAGCCGCGGTCCATGGTGATGGGCTGCAGCCACAGGCCGAAACCGTGGCGAATGCCCATGCTGAGCGTGACGATCATGGCGCCGCACACCAGCACCTGGGTCATGGACAGTGTTTGTCTCTGCGTAGGCGGCATGGAAGCTGCGTTCATCCCAGGATTCTCTCGGAAAACGCTGCATGGGTTCGGCACCTGCGCCGATACAGTGCCTGCAGGCTTCAACTCAGGGGTGTGCGATGAGGGTTCTGGTGCTGGGCGGTGGTGTCATCGGGGTGTCGACGGCCTACTACCTGGCGCGCGCCGGGCATAAGGTCGAACTGGTCGACCGGCAGAGCGGGCCTGCCCTGGAAACCAGCTTCGGCAATGCCGGTGAAGTCAGCCCCGGTTACAGCTCGCCCTGGGCCGGGCCGGGGGTGCCGCTCAAGGCCATCCAGTGGATGCTGATGCAGCACAGCCCGCTGGTGATCTGGCCGCTGCTGGACCCGGCGATGTGGCGCTGGGGCGCGATGATGCTGGCCAACTGCACCGAGCGCGCCTACGCGCTGAACAAGAGCCGCATGGTGCCGATTGCCGAGTACAGCCGCGACTGCCTGAAGGCATTGCGCGCCGAGACGGCCATCGCCTACGACGACCGCGCGCAGGGCACGCTGCAGCTCTTCCGCACCCAGAAGCAGCTCGACGGCATAGGCGGCGATGTAGAAATCCTGAAGCAGTACGGCGTGCCCTTCGAGGTGCTGGACCGGGCCGGCTTCTGCGCCGTCGAACCGGCCCTGAAGCTGACGCAAGAAAAGTTCGTGGGCGCCCTGCGCCTGCCCGGCGACGAAACCGGCGACTGCTTCAAGTTCACCAACCGCCTGGCCGAGATGGCGGCCGCACTCGGCGTGAAATTCCGCTGGAACACGCGCATCCAGCAGCTGCAGGTGGGGGGCAACGCCATCACCGGCGTGCACACCGACGCCGGCCTGCTGACGGCCGACAAGATGGTGCTGGCCCTGGGCAGCCATTCGCCGCAATTGCTCAAGCCTGTCGGGTTGAACATCCCCGTCTACCCGGTGAAGGGCTACAGCATCACGGTGCCCATCACCGACCCGGCCTATGCGCCCGAGTCGACCATCATGGACGAAACGCACAAGGTGGCCGTGACGCGACTGGGTGACCGCATCCGGGTGGGCGGCACGGCAGAACTGGCTGGCTTCAGCCTGAACCTGCGCGAAGCGCGGCGCGGCACGCTGAACCATGTCGTCACCGACCTGTTCCCGCGCGGCGGCGATGTCTCCAAGGCCACGTTCTGGTGCGGCCTGCGCCCGATGACGCCCGACGGCACGCCCATCGTCGGCACCACGCCGATCGCCAACCTGCTGCTGGCCACCGGCCACGGCACGCTGGGCTGGACCATGGCCGCCGGCACCGGCCGGGTGATCGCCGACCTGGTCAGCGGCAGGCAGCCCGACATCGACATCGAAGGGCTGAACGTGGCGCGCTACACGCGCGGCAGCGCAGCTTCACGCGCCGGGGCTGGCCGGCACGCCGCCGCCTGAGCAAGCCGCGGCCGAGCGGCTTGCCGGGGACCGTCCCTAGAATCCCGGCATGCCAACCACCAAGAACAGCGCCGCTGGCAGCAGCTACGCCGAAGCGTCGATCCGCGTCCTGAAAGGCCTGGAGCCCGTCAAGCAACGGCCGGGCATGTACACCCGGACCGATAACCCGCTGCACATCGTGCAGGAAGTCATCGACAACGCCGCCGACGAGGCCCTGGCCGGGCATGGCACGCGCATCCGCGTGGTGCTGCACGCCGACGGCAGCATCACGGTGGAAGACGACGGCCGCGGCATCCCCTTCGGCCTGCACCCCGAAGAAGGCGTGCCGGTGATCGAGATCGTCTACACCCGGCTGCACGCCGGCGGCAAGTTCGACAAGGGCGCCGGCGGCGCCTACAGCTTCAGCGGCGGCCTGCACGGCGTGGGTGTGAGCGTGACGAACGCGCTGGCCAAGCGCCTGCAGGTGACGGTGTGGCGCGAAGGGCAGGTGGCCACCACGGCCTTCGCCGCTGGCGATGTGGTCGAGCCCCTCGCCGTGCGCAAGGCCGATGAAAAGGGCAGGGGCGACCGCAAGCACGGCACCACCGTGCGCGTCTGGCCCGACGCCAAGTATTTCGAAAGCGCCGAGCTGCCGCGCGCCGAACTGCTGCATCTTCTGCGCAGCAAGGCCGTGCTGATGCCGGGCGTGACGGTGACGCTGCGGGTGGAAAAGACCGACCGCAAGGAAGAGGAACTCACGACCTGGCTCTACCAGGCCGGCCTGCGCGACTACCTGATGCAGAGCCTGGCCGCCGACCCGCTGATCCCGCTGTTCGAAGGCCAGCAATACGCCAGCGCCAACGAAACCGAGAACTACGCCGAAGGCGAGGGTGCGAACTGGTGCGTGGCCTTCACCGACGAAGGCACCACGCTGCGCGAAAGCTACGTGAACCTCATCCCCACGGTGGCCGGCGGCACGCACGAAAGCGGCCTGAAGGACGGCCTGTTCGGTGCCATCAAGGGCTTCATCGACCTGCACGCGCTCGCGCCCAAGGGCGTGAAGCTGATGCCCGAAGACGTGTTCAGCCGCGCCAGCTTCGTGCTGAGCGCCAAGGTGCTGGACCCGCAGTTCCAGGGCCAGATCAAGGAACGCCTGAACAGCCGCGACGCGCTGCGCCTGGTGTCGGGCTACGTGAAACCGGCCCTCGAACTCTGGCTGAACCAGCACGTGGACTACGGCAAGAAGCTGGCCGACCTGGTGATCCGCCAGGCGCAGACACGCCAGCGCGCCAGCCAGAAGGTGGAAAAGCGCAAGGGCAGCGGCGTGGCCGTGCTGCCCGGCAAGCTCACCGACTGCGAAAGCCGCGACCTGAACCTCAACGAGGTGTTCCTGGTCGAGGGCGACAGCGCTGGCGGCAGCGCCAAGATGGGCCGCGACAAGGAAACCCAGGCCGTGCTGCCGCTGCGCGGCAAGGTGCTGAACACCTGGGAAGTCGACCGCGACCGGTTGTTTGCCAACACCGAGATCCACGACATCGCCGTGGCCCTGGGCGTGGACCCGCACGGCCCCACCGACAGCCCCGACTTCAGCGGCCTGCGCTACGGCAAGGTCTGCATCCTGAGCGATGCCGACGTCGACGGTTCACACATCCAGGTGCTGCTGCTCACCCTGTTCTTCCGCCACTTCCCCAAGCTGATCGAGCGCGGCCATGTCTTCATCGCCAAGCCGCCGCTCTACCGCATCGACGCCCCGGCGCGCGGCAAGCGGCCGGCCGCGAAGATCTACGCGCTGGACGACGGCGAACGCGACGCCGCGCTGGACAAGCTGCGCAAGGAAGGTGCGAAGGACAACAGCTGGAGCATCGGCCGCTTCAAGGGCCTGGGCGAGATGAACGCCGAGCAGCTGTGGGAGACGACGCTGAACCCCGAGACCCGCCGCCTGCTGCCGGTGCGCTGGCTGGAGGGCGGCTTCGAGGCCACGGCCGTCTCGTTCACCAAGCTCATGGGCAAGGGTGAAGCGGCAGCGCGCCGCGAACTGATGGAGTTGCGCGGCGACGCCGTCGAGGTCGATGTCTGAGTGACCCGGCTCAAACCCCAGCCGCGCCTCAGCCCGTTCAGGCCTGGCGCCGGCGGCGCGAGGCGAACACCATGCCGCCGAGGGCCAGCGCAGCCAAGGCCAGGCTGCCGGGTTCGGGCACGGTGGCCGTGCCCTGGCGCCAGATGAGCTGGTCCTGGCGGTTCGGCGAGGTCAGCACGAAGAGTTCGAAGTTGGGTCCCAGCCCCGGCGCCGTGGCGTTGAGCAAGGCGTCGGCGCTCAGGAAGTCGGACCCGCTGCGCGCCGCCAGGTTGGCGTAGTGCTCACTGCGCACTGCCGTCGGCGCCACGCTGAAGGTGCCGCCCGTGGCCAGGGTCTTGTCGCTGTCGTAGACGATGTTCCAGATGGCCAGCTGCATGGCGGTGGACTGCTCGTCCCTGAAAGCCGCTGCGGTGTTGCCGATGACGTTGTTGTGGCCCCAGAAGCGAACCAGGGTCGACAGCGAGTCGAATTTCGCAGCGCTGAAATGCTGGGACGCCGAGACGATCTTGTAGTTGCTGTAGGTCTGGAACAAGCCCACATCCTGGGCCAGCTCCACGCAGTAGGCCTCGAAGTCGCTGTCCATGCCCGATCCAAAGCCGGCCAGGCTGATGTCGAAGCCACCGGCAGCGCCCGAAAAAGCAGGTCCAACCACGGCCACCTGGTTGCCGTTGCCGTGCGCCCAGTCGATGAACGTGACCTTGCCGGCCTGAGCGAAAGTGGCAGATGCCAACAAGGTGGCCAGGAGACTTGCGCGGAGGAAGAGGCTGTTGTTCATGGTGCGGGGCGGATCAGCAAAGGGGACTGCAGGGATCAAACTAGGGGTTGACAGCGAGAGTAGCCCTGCCGGGCTTGATCCGATACCCGCAACCCGGGGTCCACCATCTGTATGAGTGCCCCCCAGGTGTGCAATCGGCCACGGCGGGCGCGCCGGCGATGGTTGCCAGGATGTTGGCGAACTGCGGCTTTGTCCGCATCCCTGGGCATCAGGGGGTGCGCCGATCCTGCTTTCCGTGCGGTTTGACAGCACTGCAAACGGTTGCGCAACGCTACATTGAGCCATTGCCTTCGGCGGTGAAAGCCATGGATCAAACGACGCTGATCAAAATCGCGCGGCTGCGGACGCTGGCGGCCCGCAAGGGCAAGGCTTTCGACGTCGTCCGTTTTGTGGGCGACCGCCCCTACGCGAATCAGGTGTTGACCGACGTGATGGACACCGACGAAGAGGACGTGCTCGTGCTCGGACTGCAGCTGATGCAGTTGATGGGACTGGGCGCGGGCCCCACGCCGAACGAGGCTGCTGCATCGCCATCGACCGCACGTGCAGAGCGTGGCGCCGTTGCCGTCAGCAAGGCGGAATCGGCCGCGCCGGGCAAGACCGAACGCTACATCGGGCGACTGCGCTAGACGGCGCACCGCCTGCGCCAGCCGCGACGCGCAGCCGCTTCGCCGCTGGGGGTTCGCCCTAACGGGCTGCCGCCGCTGCGACCTCGAGCCGCGCACTCACCACACCCGACCGCAGCATGCCGAGCTTGCGTGCAGCGCCAGCGCTGACGTCGCCCACGCGGTCTGGGGTGGCCGGGCCACGATCATTGACGCGCAGCACCACGCTGCGGTTGTTCGCCAGGTTCGTGACCTTGACGCGGGTGCCGAAGGGCAGAGTCTTGTGCGCCATAGTCATGGCGTTCGGGTCGAAGCGCTGGCCGATGGCGGTCTTGCGCCCGGCGAACTTCTGGCCATACCAGGCGATCTTGCCTTCGCTGGTGTCCGCTGCGGGTGCCGGGGCCTGGGCCTGGGCGGCAGTCCAGGCGAACAGGGTCGCCAGCACTGCGGCGGTCACAAGCTTGGTGCTTTGCAAGTCGGTTCTCCTCGTGTCGGGTTTCTTGTGTGGGTGTGGGGTCGAGCCCGGCCGAGTCTAGGTTGGCACCGCCGCGAAGCACCCGATATCGAAGCATCAGCTGCCGCGGTCGCGGGCCACAGCGCTTCTGTCGCGGCCGGGAGCGGCCTGTCGCGCGGGCAGGACAGTGCTGGCGCTGTCTGCCTAGACTCTCTGCCCGCTCACCCTTGCGACCACCGCCATGTTCATCCGCACTGTCCTACCCGCCGCCCCGGCCCTGCTGCTGGCCGCCGGCACAGCCCTGGCGCAGGCACCGACCGCTGGCCGCACGCCGATCCCGGTGTTCGACGCCGCCGCTGTCGAGCAGCGCTGCGACGCCGAGCTCGCCGCGCTGCGCCAGAGCCTGGCATCGCTCGAAACCGCCAAGTCCGGGGCCGGCAGCGTGCTCGCCGGCATGAACCGGCTAGCGCTGCAGAGCGCGGCTTTCGGCAACCCGGTCTACCTGCTGGCCAACGTGGCCCCCGACAAGGCCACGCGCGACGCCGCCCAGAACTGCGTGGCCAAGCTCACGCCCCTGTCCACCGAAGTCTTCCAAAGCCGGGCGCTGTTCGAAAAGGTGCGCGCATTCCGCCCAAGAGACGCCGTCGACCGCCGTTATCGCCAGGACCTGCTGGACAGCTTCGAGGACACCGGTGCCTCCTTGCCCGAGGCCAGGCGACGCCAGGCCAAGACCATCGAGGACGAATTGGGCGTGCTGGGGTTGGCCTTCCAGAAGGCCGCCAACGAAGACCCGACCACGGTGAGCTTGACGGCGGCAGAAGCCGCCGGCATGCCCGAGGCCTGGCTGGCGGCACGCCAGCGCGACGGCGAAGGCCGGCTGGTGCTGGGCATGGACTACCCGACGGTGGTGCCTTTCCTGCAGAACGCCACGAGCGAAGCCGCGCGACGCCAGGTGTGGACGGCCTTCCAGAACCAGGGCGGCGCGGCCAATCTGGAACGGCTGGACAAGGCGCTGAAGCTGCGCGTGGAACTGGCCGGCCTGCACGGCCAGCCCGACTACGCCACCCAGGCACTGCGCCGCCGCATGGCCGGCAGCCCGAAGGCGGTACAGGACTTCCTGGTTCGCGTGCGAGACGCCGTCGTCGACCTGGAGCGGCGGGAACTGGCCGAGCTGCGCGCCGAGAAGGCGGCCTTGCTGGACAAGCCGGTCGAGCAGGTGACGGTGCAGCGCTGGGACGTCAGCTTCCTGCAAGAGCGCGTGAAGCGCGCCAGGTACAGCATCGACCAGGAGAAGCTGCGCGACTATTTCCCCACGCCACAGAGCGTGCAGTTCGCCATCACCCTGGCCGAGCGCCTGTACGGCATCGAGTTCGTGCCGACCCAGGCGCCCGTCTGGCACCCCGACGTCAAGGTCTACGACGTGCATGACCGCCCGGCAGGTGGCGCCCGGGGCGCCTTCCTCGGCGGCGTCTACCTCGACCTGCTGCCCCGCGAAGGCAAGTACAACCATGCCGCGGCCTTCCCGGTGGTGCCCGGCTCCACGCTCAGCGGCAGCAAGCCGGTGTCGGTGCTGGTGACCAACTTCAACCCTCGCGGGCTGGACCACGACGAGCTGGAAACCCTGCTGCACGAGTTCGGGCACGTGCTGCATGGCGTGCTGTCCACCACGCGCTATGCCGACCAGAGCGGCACCTCGGTCAAGCGCGACTTCGTCGAGGCCCCTTCGCAGATGTTCGAGGAATGGGCGCGCCGGCCCGAGACATTGGCGGTGCTGGCCGAGATCTGCAAGACCTGCCCGCGCCTGAGCCCGGAACAGCTGAAGCAGCTGGACGCGGCGCGCAGCTTCGGCCGCGGCATCCGCTACAGCCGCCAGTGGCAGTACGCCAGCTACGACATGCAGCTGCACACCGCCCGCGCCGGCGAGCCGCCGCGCCAGGCCCTGCCGACCTGGGTGGCGCTGGAAAAGAGCATGCCACTGGGCTATGTCGAAGGCACGATGTTCCCGGCCAATTTCGGCCACCTGATGGGCGGCTATGCGGCTGGCTACTACGGCTACATGTGGAGCGAGGTGATGGCGCTGGACATGCTGTCGGCCTTCAAGGGCCGGCTGATGGACGCCCAGACCGGCCGCCGCTACCGCGAGCTCGTGCTGTCGCGCGGTGGCGAGGTGCCGCCGCTGGACATGGTCAAGGCCTTCCTCGGGCGCGAGCCCAATCCGCAGGCCTTCTTCAAGGAGATCACGGGCCAGCGCTGAGGCTTGGCAGGCGCGGCTCAGCCGGCCATCCGCAGCGCCGCCTGGTAGTACAGCGGCAAGCCCAGCAGCAGGTTGAAGGGCAGGGTGACGCCGAGAGACGCCGTCAGGTAGATGCCCGGGTTGGCCGTGGGCAGCGACGCCCGGCAGGCCGCCGGGGCGTCGATGAAGGAGGCGCTGGCGCAGATGGCCCCGAAGACGAAGGCCCCGCCCACGCCCAGCCCGACCGCGCTGGCCAGCGCCACGCCCACCAGGCCGTTGAACAGCGGCATGGCCATGCCGAAGGCGAGCATGAAGCCGCCCACCTCGCGGAAGGCGCGCGCCTGCCGTGCCGCGGTGATGCCCATTTCCAGCAGGAAGAGCATCAGCATGCCGCGGAACAGGCCTTCGTAGAACGGCGAGATCTGCTGCCACTGCTTGTCGCTGGCCAGGCTGCCGATCAGCATGCCCCCGCCCAGCAGCAGGATGCCGCGGCCGCGCAGCACGCTCATCAGCAGTTCAGGGGCGCGCACGCCGCCTTGCTGCTGCCCCATGGCCAGCCGCGCCAGCACCAGCGAGAAGATCACGCCGAACTCCATCAGCGCCACCATCGCCGCCATGCTGCCGTCTGCGGGCGTGTTCATGGACGTGGCAAAGCTCATCGACGCGAAGAAGGTGGCCGTGGACACCGAGCCGTAGTGCGCGGCCAGCGCGGCGGCGTTGGCGATGTCGAACTTGCCAAGTCGGCGGGTGACGGCATACACCCAGCAGGGGATGGCCAGCGTCATCAGCAGCGTGATGCCCAGCAGCGGCAGCACGTCGGCCAGGGACGCCTTGGCGAGTTCGCGGCCGCCGGTGAGGCCCAGCGAGAACAGCAGATAGATCGACAGCAGCTTGATGACCGCTTCGGGCAGCTCGAGCTCGCTCTTCAGGAAGCCCGCGAGGGCGCCGAGAAGAAAGGCCAGCACGATGGGCTGCAACAGATTTCCGACGACGAGTTCGATTCCAGGCATGGCGCCATGCTATGAATGGCCCTGCCATGCGTCCATTTGAACGTTTGCCATGAATCGTTGACTTCAACAGAATGATGTTCCATGGCCGACCTGAACTACCACCACCTGCGCTACTTCTGGGTCATTGCCCACGAACGCCACCTCACCCGCGCCGCGGCGCAGCTGCATGTGTCGCCCTCGGCGCTGTCGGTGCAGCTGCGGGCGCTGGAAGACCGGCTGGGGCACGCCTTGTTCGAACGCCGGCAGCGCACGCTGGTGCTCACCGAAGCCGGTCGCGTGGCGCTGGAGCACGCCGATGCCATCTTCCGCACCGGCCAGGAACTGCTGGGCACGCTGCAGGGGCGCCCGTCGCTGAGCCAGGCGATGCTTCGCGTGGGCGCGGTGGCCACGCTGTCGCGCAACTTCCAGCTGGAACTGCTGCGCCCGCTGCTCCAGCGCGGTGACGTGAGACTGCGGCTGCAGTCGGGCACGCTGCGCGAGTTGCTGCCTCAGCTGGGCAGCCACGGGCTCGACCTTGTGCTGAGCAACGAAGCGGTGCCGCGCGACGCGGTGGCGGGCTGGCACAGTGCGCTGATCGCCGAGCAGCCCTTCAGCATCGTGTCGCGCAAGCCGCGCCGGCCCGCACCGGTGGCGCTGGCCTTCCCGCAGGGTCTGCAGGCGGTGCCGCTGCTGCTGCCGGCCGAGCACAGCGCGGCCCGGGCCGCCTTCGACGCCGTGCTGCAGCAGGCCGGCGTCTACCCGCAGGTGCTGGCCGAGGTGGACGACATGGCGATGCTGCGCGTGCTGGCGCGCGACACCGGGGCGCTGGCCCTGGTGCCACCGGTGGTGGTGCAGGACGAACTGCGCAGCGGCGCACTGGTCGAACGCTGCCGCGTGCCGCAGATCAGCGAACGTTTCTACGCCGTCACCGGCCAGCGCCGCTTTGCGCACCCGCTGGTGCGCGAGCTGCTGCAGGCACTGCGGCCGGCGGGCTGAGCGAGAATCGCGCCCCGTCGATGCCCCGTCCAAGATGACCGATCTTTTTTCGCTTCCGCCGCCCGACGCGTCCGACGCTCTGCCGCTGGCCGACTACGCCGAGCGGGCCTATCTGGAATATGCCCTGTCGGTCGTGAAGGGCCGGGCGCTGCCCGATGTCTGCGACGGCAACAAGCCGGTGCAGCGGCGCATCCTCTACGCCATGCACCGCATGGGCCTGGCCTTCACCACGGCTGGCGGGCCGCGGCCGGTGAAAAGCGCGCGCGTGGTGGGCGACGTGCTGGGCCGCTATCACCCGCACGGCGACACCGCCGCATACGACGCGCTGGTGCGCATGGCGCAGGACTTCAGCCAGCGCTACCCGCTCATCGACGGCCAGGGCAACTTCGGCAGCCGCGACGGCGACGGCGCAGCGGCCATGCGCTACACCGAGGCCCGGCTGTCGCCGATCGCGCGGCTGATGCTCGACGAGATCGACGAAGGCACGGTCGACTTCCAGCCCAACTACGACGGCAGCACCGAGGAACCCCGGCAGTTGCCCGCGCGGCTGCCCTTCGTGCTGCTGAACGGCGCCAGCGGCATCGCCGTGGGCCTGGCCACCGAGATCCCCAGCCACAACCTGCGCGAAGTGGCGGCTGCCGCCGTGGCGCTGCTCAAGAACGACGCGCTCAGCGACGACGAGCTCTTCGCCCTGCTGCCCGCGCCCGACTTCCCCGGCGGCGGCCAGATCATCAGCAGCCAGGCCGACATCCGCGAGGCCTACCGCACCGGCCGCGGCAGCCTGAAGGTGCGCGCACGCTGGGTCATCGAAGACCTGGCCCGCGGCCAGTGGCAGCTGGTGGTGACGGAACTGCCGCCCGGCACCAGCACGCAGAAGGTGCTGGAAGAGATCGAGGAACTGACCAACCCCAAGGTCAAGGCCGGCAAGAAGGCCCTGGGCGCAGACCAGGTGCAGCTGAAGGCCGCGCTGCTGGCCGTGCTGGACGCGGTGCGCGACGAAAGCGGCAAGGAAAACGCCGTGCGCTTGGTGTTCGAGCCCAAGAGCCGCACGGTGGAGCAGAGCGAGCTGATCACCACCCTGCTGTCGCAGACCAGCCTGGAAAGCAGCGCGCCGATCAACCTGACGATGGTGGGCCGCGACGGCCGCCCCACCGCGAAGAGTCTGCGCCGCATGCTGTCCGAATGGTTGGACTTCCGCCTGGCCACGGTGCAGCGGCGCACGCAGTTCAGGCTGCAGAAGGTGCTGGACCGCATTCACGTGCTCGAAGGCCGGCAGCTGGTGCTGCTGAACATCGACGAGGTGATCCGCATCATCCGCAACGCCGACGAACCGAAGCCGGCGTTGATGGACCGCTTCAAGCTGAGCGACCGGCAGGCCGAGGACATCCTCGAGATCCGGCTGCGCCAGCTGGCGCGGCTGGAAGCCATCCGCATCGAGCAGGAGCTGAAGGAACTGCGCGAACAGCAGGGCAAGCTCGAAGACATCCTGGCCACGCCCGCGGCGCTGAAACGCACCGTGGCCAAGGAGATCGAGGCCGACGCCAAGGCCCACGGCGACGAGCGGCGCACCCTCATTCAGGAAGAACGGCGTGCGGTGGCCGAGCTGAAGCTGGTGGACGAGCCGGTGACGGTGGTCGTCAGCGGCAAGGGCTGGGTGCGGGCGCTGAAGGGGCACGAGGTCGATGCCGCCACGCTCACGTTCAAGGCCGGCGACATGCTGTACGGCGCCTTCCCCTGCCGCAGCGTCGACGCGCTGCTGGTGTACGGCAGCAACGGGCGTGTCTACAGCGTCGCCGCCGCGCAGCTGCCGGGCGGGCGCGGCGACGGCGTGCCCATCACCAGCCTCATCGACCTGGAAAGCGGCAGCCAGATCGCCCACTATTTCGCCGGCGCGGCCGACACCACGCTGCTGCTGGCCAACACCGGCGGCTACGGCCTGCTGGCCCAGGCCCGCGACCTGCAGGGCCGCAACAAGGGCGGCAAGGCCTTCCTGACGCTGGAAGCGGGCGAACACCTGCTGCTGCCGGTGGCCGTGGCGCCAGCGCACACCCAGGTGGCCTGCCTGGCGCTGGATGGCCGGCTGCTGACGTTTGCGCTGGATGAGCTGAAGCTGCAGCGCGGCGGGGGCCGCGGCCTGACCCTGATGGATGTCGACGCGAAGACGCCCCTGCTGTCCGTGGCCAGCTTTACCGCCGGGGTGAAAGTGCTGGGCAGCGGCCGCGGCGGCAAGCCCAAGGAAGAAGACCTGCGACCGGCAGCGCTGGCGGCTTATGCAGGCAAGCGCGCTCGCAAGGGGCGCAAGGTCGAAGGGCTCGTGAAGGTCGCGCGAGTGGTGCCGCTGTAGGACGCTCGACGGGCCGCTGTCGGCCCGTTGCCCTCCTTGGTTTGCGTTTCGTTTCATGCCTGCATGGTCCCTATGCAAAGGCGGGCTGGGGCTGGCTGTGGCGCTTAGCTTCGGCGGCCTTCGCTGGCGCTCCGGCTCCCCTGCGGTGCTCGGTCCCGCGGCCCCGAAATCCACAAGCTCGCGCAACTCACTTCGCTCGCTGCGCTCGCTGCGTTCAATCACCCGGGATGAGTCAGATGTGGAGTCGCGCTTCGCGCGAGGGCCGCGGGCCCTGCGCTCCTCGGCGCCTCAGATGCGCGCCACAGCCAGCCCCAGCCCACCTTTGCAAACTCCGTGCTTTGCGTTCCCTGGTGGCGCGCCGGCTCGCCCAGCCTAAGGGACCAAGTCGGAGTGCAACGTCCGCCCAGGGCCGAGTGCTGCCCCCGGCCGACCTGCCACGTTCCCCTGTGCGGATGCCGAAGCAGTCCGGCTTCAGCGCAAGCGCTTGAAGAGCAGCCAGCCGCCGACCCCGGCCAATGCTGCAAACAAGCCCAGGCTCCAGTATTCGTAGGGCAGGCCGAACAGATTGACCTTCGCGTCGGCGCAGCTGGCGTAGGCCGCGAACACCGCCGGGAATCGCGCGTCGAGCGTCAGGAAGCTCAGGATCTTGTCGGCCAGCGTGAGGTTGCAGCTGGCCGAGGCCGCGGCCACGATGTGTTGCCACAGGGCCGCGGCAATGCCGCTGGCGCTGGTCAGCAGCACGCCCACGGCGGCAAGGCGTTGGCCGGTCAGGCCGCGCCAGGCCACGCCCAGCAAGGCCGCCAGGGCGATCAGCAGGAAGATCAGGCGTTGCAGCACGCACCAGGGGCAGGGCTGCATGTCGAAGACATGCTGGCTGACCAGCGCTGCCGCTACCGCCGCGACACAGATCGCCGCGACCCCTGCCAGCACCCCGGTGGCCGGGGTGTGGCTGCGCATCCGCCTCACTTCAGCTCGGCGATCAACTCGATCTCGACGCAGGCACCCATCGGCAGCTGGGCGACGCCGAAGGCGCTGCGCGCATGCGCGCCGACACCCGGGCCGAAGACCTCGACCAGCAGTTCGCTGCAGCCGTTGGTGACCAGGTGCTGCTCGGTGTAGCTGGCGGTGCTGTTGACCAGGCTGAGCACCTTGACGATGCGGGCCACGTTGTCCAGGCTGCCGGCGGCAGCCTGCAGCGTGCCCAGCAGGTCGATGGCCACGGCGCGCGCGGCGGGCTTGGCCTGGTCGGTGCTCATGTCGGCACCGAGCTGGCCGACCCAGGCCTTGCCGTCGCGCTTGGCGATGTGGCCCGAAATGAAGACCAGCGAGCCGCTGCGCACGAAAGGCACGTAGGCGGCCGCCGGCACGGCGACGGGGGGCAAGTGGATGCCCAGGGCTTGCAGACGGTCTTGAACGCTCATGAGGGTGCCCCGGAAAAGGGGGGTTGGAAGCAGGCTGAAAGGGGGGTCTTTGACCCGGTCGGGGCATCCTACACTGGGCCGATGCAGGGCCAGGCACCGTCCGGGCCGGGGCCCGGAGATCGCGCAACCTGGCCCGCACTGGGCTGGGTGGCGGGCGTTGCCTGTCAGCTGCAGCAGGCGCAGCTGCCGGCGGCTGACCTGGTCTGGTCGGTGGCGGTGGTGGCTCTCGGGCTGGCGTTCGCGGGCTGGCGCGGCCGCCGACGCTGGACAGGCCTGCTCGCCCTGTGCCTGGCGCTGGCGGCACTGGGTTGGGCCAGCACCCACGCACGTGCGGCCTGGCGCCTGGCCGACGGGCTGCTGCCGGCGCTCGAGGGCCGTGACCTGGTCGTCACCGGCGTCATCAGCGACCTGCCGCGGGCCGGCCTGCAAGGCACCCGCTTCAGCTTCGACACCGAATCGGCCACGCTCGGCAGCGTGCCCGTACGGGTGCCGCAGCGGCTGGCCCTGGGCTGGTACCGCGGCTTCGACGGCGACTCGCTGGTGGCCGGCGCTGCCGAAGACCTGCGCGCCGGCGACCGCTGGCAGCTGACGGTGCGGCTGAAGCAGCCCCACGGCAGCCAGAACCCACACGGTTTCGACCTGGAACTGTGGCTCTGGGAGCGAGGCATCCGCGCCAGTGGCAGCGTGAGGGCCGTTCCCGGCGCCGTGAACCGCCAGCTGGACACGGCGGCCGGCGCCCCGGTGCAGCGCGCACGCCAGGCGGTGCGCGATGCGATCGAGCGGCAGGTGCCGGACGGCACCACGGCGGGCGTGCTGGCCGCCCTGGTGGTGGGCGACCAGGCGGCCATCGACCGCGACGACTGGGACCTCTTCCGCATCACGGGCGTGGCGCATCTCATGTCGATTTCAGGCCTGCACGTGACCATGTTCGCCTGGGCTGCCGGCCTGGCCCTGGGCTGGCTGTGGCGGCGCAGCCCGCGTGCGATGCTGGCCGTTCCTGCGCCTGTGGCCGCGCGCTGGGGCGGGTTGGCGCTGGCGGCGGCCTATGCCGTGCTCGCCGGCTGGGGCGTGCCGGCGCAGCGCACGGTGTGGATGATCGCCGTGGTCGTGCTGCTGCGCAGCCTGGGCCTGCGCTGGCCCCTGCCGGCGGTGCTGCTGGCCGCGGCGCTGGCAGTGACCTTGCTCGACCCCTGGGCGCTGCTGCAGCCGGGCTTCTGGCTGTCGTTCATGGCCGTGGGTCTGCTGGTGGCCTCGGAGCCCGCGCATGCCACGCCCGAGAGGCCCTCGGGCGTCGGGGTCTGGGCCCGCGCGCGGGCCGCGGCCTCGGCCGGGCTGCGCACCCAGGCCGTGGCCACCGTGGGGCTGGCGCCGCTGTCGATGCTGTTCTTCCAGCAGCTGTCGCTGGTCGGATTCGTGGCCAACCTGGTGGCCATTCCGGTCGTGACGCTGCTGGTCACGCCACTGGGCTTGCTGGGCGTGCTGGTGCCGCCGCTGTGGACGCTGGCCGCAGCCCTGGTGCAGGCCTTGTCGTCCGGCCTGCAGTGGCTGGCGGCCTGGCCCTGGGCGGTGTGGATCGCCGCTGCGGCCCCAGCCTGGGCCGTGGCCTGCGGCCTGCTGGCGGCGCTGCTGGCCGTGCTGCCCCTGCCCTGGCGGCTGCGGCTGTGCAGCCTGCCGCTGATGCTGCCGCTGCTGTGGCCCGCCGTGCCCCGGCCACCGCCCGGGCAGTTCGAGCTGCTGGCGGCCGACATCGGCCAGGGCACCGCCGTGCTGGTGCGCACGCGCCACCATCTGCTGGTGTACGACACGGGCCCGGCCTACAGCCCGCAGGCCGACGCGGGTGAACGCGTGCTGCTGCCGCTGCTGCGGGCGCGGGGCGAGCGCCGGGTGGACCTGCTGATGCTCAGCCATGGCGACATCGACCACATCGGCGGCGCTGCCAGCCTGATGGCCGGCCTGCCGGTGCACGCTGTGTCCAGTTCGCTGGACCCGGCCCACCCGCTGTTGCAGGGCCCCGTGACCGCGCAGCGCTGCCTGGCGGGGCAGGCCTGGGCGTGGGACGGTGTGCGCTTCGAGGTGCTGCACCCCGGTCCTGAAGGTTTCGCCGGCACCACGCGAACGAACGCGCTCAGCTGCGTGCTGCGCATCCAGGGCGCGAGCGGCAGCGCCCTGCTCACCGGTGACATCGAAGCCGCGCAGGAAGCCGCCCTGGTGCAGCGGCTGGGCCCGGCGCTGGCCACGAGCCTGCTGCTGGTGCCGCACCATGGCAGCCGCACCAGCAGCACGCCGGCCTTCATCGACGCGGTGGCGCCGCGCCTGGCGCTGGTGCAGGCCGCCTACCGCAGCCGCTACGGCCACCCGGCGCCCGAGGTGCTGGCGCGCTACCACGCGCAGGGCGTGGCCGTCGTGCGCAGCGACACCTGCGGCGCCTTCCTGTGGTCGCCGGGCAGCATGGGCGAATGCACGAGGCTGGCACGGGCGCGTTACTGGCATCATCCCCAAAAGCAGGTTCTGCTGCCCGAGCCACCCCCTTGAAACAAGCGGTGGCCCGGAGCTTGCAAAACCCCCTTGCCCCACACTCGCGGGCCCCAGGAGCCGATCACTGTGTCCATCCACGTTGCGCTGAACCACGTCACGCATTACCGCTACGACCGCCGGGTGGGTCTGTCGCCGCAGGTGGTGCGCCTGCGTCCCGCGCCGCATTGCCGCACGCCGATCATCAGTTACTCGATGCGGGTAGAGCCCACCGGCCACTTCGTCAACTGGATGCAGGACCCGTTCGCCAACTACCAGGCGCGGCTGGTCTTCCCCGACCAGACCAGCGAGTTCAAGGTAACGGTCGACCTCGTGGCCGAGATGTCGGTCTTCAATCCCTTCGACTTCTTCCTCGAGCCCGAGGCCGAAGAGTTTCCGTTTGTCTACAGCGCCGAACTCGCGCAGGAACTGCTGCCGTATCTGGAAAAGGGCCCGCTCACGCCGAAATTCCAGGCCCTGGTCGACAGCGTGTCGAAGGAGCCGCTGCGCACCATCGACTTCATCGTCGCCATCAACCAGCGCCTGCAAAGCGAGATCGCCTACCTCATCCGCATGGAACCCGGCGTGCAGACGCCGGAAATCACGCTGACCAACGCCAGCGGTTCATGCCGCGACACCGGCTGGCTGCTGGTGCAGCTGCTGCGCCACCTGGGGCTGGCGGCGCGCTTCGTCTCGGGCTACCTCATTCAGCTCAAGCCCGATGTCAAGGCGCTGGACGGCCCCTCGGGCGCCGAGACCGACTTCACCGACCTGCACGCCTGGTGCGAGGTCTACCTGCCCGGCGCCGGCTGGGTCGGCCTGGACCCCACCAGCGGCCTGCTGGCCGGCGAAGGCCACATCCCGGTGGCCTGCACGCCCGAGCCTTCGAGCGCCGCGCCGGTGTCGGGCGCGGTGGACGAATGCGAGGTCGAGTTCTCGCACCACATGGAAGTCACGCGCATCTACGAAAGCCCGCGCGTCACCAAGCCCTACACAGCCGCGCAGTGGCAGGCCATCGAAGCCCTGGGCCATGCCGTCGACGCCAGGCTGCTGGCCCAGGACGTGCGCCTGACGATGGGCGGCGAGCCCACCTTCGTGGCCGTGGCCGACCGCGACGCCGCCGAATGGAACACCGACGCACTCGGCCCCACCAAGCGCGGCTACGCCACCGAACTGGTCCACCGCCTGCTGGAAAAGTACGGCAAGGGCGGCTTCCTGCACTTCGGCCAGGGCAAGTGGTACCCGGGTGAACAGCTGCCGCGCTGGGCCCTCAGCATCTGCTGGCGCGCCGACGGCCAGCCCTGCTGGACCGACCCCAGCCTGTTCGCCGACGAACGCGACCCGCACCGATACACCAGCGAAGACGCCAACACCTTCATCACCGGGCTGACGCGCCGCCTGGGCCTGGACCCGAAGTTCGTGCAGCCCAGCTTCGAGGACGTCTACTACTACCTGTGGCGCGAACGCCGGCTGCCGGTGAACGTCGACCCCTTCGACTCGCGCCTGGACGACGAAATGGAACGCGCCCGCCTGCGCCGCGTGTTCACGCAGGGGCTGGACGCCACGGTGGGCTACGTGCTGCCGCTCAAGCGCGAATGGAATGTCGCCACCGCCGGGCCGGCCTGGGTCACCGGGCCGTGGTTCCTGCGTGACGACCGCATGTTCCTGATCCCGGGCGACTCGCCGATGGGCTACCGCCTGCCGCTGGATTCGCAGGCCTGGGCCGCCAAGGGCGACCAGCCCTGGACCATGGCGCAGGACCCGTTTGCCCCCAAGGGCGACCTGCCCACGCATGCCGCGCTGCGCATGCAGGCCGTGGGCAGTGGCGCAACAGGCGCGGCCGGCGCGGCTGCGGGCAGTGCCGGGCCACAGGCGCTCTACGGTGATCTGGCTTCCGGAGCCACGGGCCCGGCGGGTCTCGTGTCGGGCGAAGGCCCCGCGCGGACAGCCGGCCCTGGCGTGCCGCGCATGGCCACCGAGCACGACCCCGTCAGCCCTTTCCCGCGCAATGCCGCAGCGGTGCCCGGGCGCTTCGAATCGGCCGGCGAATTGACGCGCACGGCGTTGTGCGTGGAAGTGCGCGACCCGCAGCGCGCCAACGGCCCGAAGGCCGAAAAGGCGGCCGAGAGCAAGCAGGGCGGCAAGAGCGGGATGCTCTATGTCTTCATGCCCCCGCTGCGCTTCCTGGAGGACTACCTGGAACTGCTGGCCGCGCTGGAAGCCCAGGCCGCCGCGCAGGGCGTGAAGATCGTGCTCGAAGGCTACGGCCCGCCGCGCGACCCACGCCTGAAGCAGCTGGCCGTCACGCCCGACCCGGGCGTGATCGAGGTCAACATCCACCCCGCGCACGACTGGGCAGAACTCGTCGACCACACCGAATTCCTCTACGACGCCGCGCACCAGACGCGACTGTCCGCCGAGAAGTTCATGCTCGACGGCCGCCACACCGGCACTGGCGGCGGCAACCACTTCGTGCTGGGCGGCGCCACTCCGGCGGACAGCCCTTTCCTGCGCCGGCCCGACCTGCTGGGCAGCCTCATCACCTACTGGCACAACCACCCCAGCCTGAGCTACCTGTTCAGCGGCATGTTCATTGGCCCCACCAGCCAAGCGCCGCGCTTCGACGAAGCGCGCGACGACCAGGTCTACGAGGTCGAGATCGGGCTGGAGCAGATCGACCGGCAGCTGGCGAAGTACGGCAGCGTGCCGCCATGGATGATCGACCGGACGATGCGCAACCTGCTGGTCGACGTCACCGGCAACACCCACCGCAGCGAGTTCTGTATCGACAAGCTCTACAGCCCCGACGGCCCCACCGGCCGCCTGGGCCTGCTGGAACTGCGCGCTTTCGAAATGCCGCCGCACCCGCACATGAGCCTGGTGCAGCAGCTGCTGTTGCGTGCGCTCCTGGCCTGGTTCTGGAAGGAACCCCATCGCGGCAAGGGCGCCACGCGTCTGACGCGCTGGGGCACCGGCCTGCACGACCGCTTCATGCTGCCCAGCTTCGTGCAGATGGACTTCGACGACGTCATGGCCGAACTGAACGCGGCCGGCTTCGCCTTCGACCCGGCCTGGTTCGCCCCGCATTTCGAGTTCCGCTTCCCGATGGTGGGCGAGGTCAACGCCTTCGGCGTGGGTTTGACGCTGCGCAACGCGCTCGAGCCCTGGCACGTGATGGGCGAGGAAGGCTCGACTGGCGGCACGGTGCGCTATGTCGATTCATCGCTGGAAAGGCTGGAGCTCAAGGTCACGGGCCTCAACGACAACCGCTATGTCGTCACCGTCAACGGCCAGGCCGCGCCGTTGCAGCCCACCGGGCGCATTGGTGAATATGTCTGCGGCGTGCGCTACAAGGCCTGGGCGCCGCCTTCGGCGCTGCACCCCAGCATCCCCGCGCATGCGCCGCTCACGGTGGACATCGTCGACCGCTGGCTGAACCGTTCGCTGGGCGGCTGCCGCTACTTCGTGGCCCACCCGGGCGGGCGCAACTACGAAGACTTCCCGGTCAATTCGTACACCGCGGAAAGCCGCCGCCTGGCGCGCTTCTTCCGCTTCGGCCACAGCCCGGGCGTGATGCAGGTTCAGCCGGCCCAGCCGAGCCGCGAGCTGCCCTTCACGCTGGACCTGCGTCTGCGCTAGTCGGTGTCCACGCCCCCTTTGCCCGGCAGCGCCGGCCAGGCCCAAAGCCAGAGCCAGGGCCAGGGCGCGGCATTGCCGCAGGCCAGCCTGCCGCTGGACTTTGCGCAGTCGCCGGGCGCCGACGTTTCGCATCTGCTGCTGAGCCACGCCCACCCGGCCGAGGCCGGCGTATGGGACGAATTGCGCACGTCGGCCGGCGTGCTGCGCCCGCCCTGGCAGGCCTTCGCCCAGCACCTGGCGGCGCCAGGGCAGGCCGAGCGCGCCTCGGACATGAACCGCCGCGTGGCCCAGGTGGCGCGCCAGATCCTGCACGACGGCGTCACCCACAACGTGTTCAGCGACGCCGCGCCTGGCGGCGTGGCCACGCGGCCCTGGTCGCTGGAACTGCTGCCGCACCTCATCGAGGCGCGCGACTGGGCCTTGATCGAGGCCGGCGTCATCCAGCGCGCCGAACTGCTGCAGACCATGCTGGGCGACCTGTACGGCCCGCAGAAGCTGCTGCACGAAGGCCTGCTGCCGCCTTCGCTGCTGTACCGCCACAACGGCTGGCTGCGGCCGATGCGCGGCGCCGAACCGCCCGGCGGCATGCGCCTGTTCATCGTGGCCTTCGACATCGCCCGCGGTGCCGATGGCGGCTGGTGGGTGGTGGCGCAGCGCACGCAGGGGCCTTCGGGGCTGGGCTACGTGATGCACAACCGGCTGGTCATCTCGCGCCAGTTCCCAGACGCCTTCCGCGAACAGCGGGTGCAGCACATCGCCAGCAGTTACCGCCGTCTGCTCGACACCGTGGAACTGCTCGCCAGCCAGGTGGCCGGCAACAGCACGCCGCGCGTGGTGCTGCTGACGCCCGGCCGCTACAGCGAGACCTATTTCGAACACGCCTATCTCGCCCGCTACCTGGGCCTGCCGCTGGTCGAGGGCGGCGACCTGACGGTGCGCAACGAACGCCTGTTCCTGAAGACCGTGGAAGGGCTGGAACCGGTGCACGGCGTGCTGCGTCGCCTGGACGACGACTGGTGCGACCCCCTGGAACTGCGCCCCGACAGCGCCCTGGGCGTGCCCGGCCTGCTGCAGGCCGCGCGCGCCGGCACGGTGGTGATGGCCAACGCCCTGGGCAGCGCCTTTCTCGAGTCGCCGGCGGTGCAGGGCTTCATGCCCGGCATCGCGCGCCGGCTGGGGCAGGGCGGCCTGCTGTTGCCGGCCCTGCCCACCTGGTGGTGCGGCGAGGCCAGCGCCTGGCGTTCGGTGCAGGGCGCGCTGGACGGCAAGTTCTTGCGCAGCACCTTCCCGCGCCATGGCCGCACCTCGCAGGTGCACGAGCTGTCGCGTCTGGAACGCCTGGCCGCCATCGAAGCCGACCCGGATGCCTGGACGGTGCAGGCCCGCTTGCGGTTTTCGCGTGCGCCGATCTGGGGCGACGGCGGCGTGGCCGCACGCCCGGCGATGGTGCGCATCTACGCCATCGCCGACGGCGGTGGCCGCTGGCACGTGCTGCCGGGCGGCATGACCCGGGTTGCCCAGCGCGAAGACAGCAGCGTCAGCATGCAGCGCGGCGGCAGCAGCCTGGACACCTGGGTGCTCACCGATGGCGCGGTCGACACCTTCAGCATGCTGCCGCAGCGGCTGCAGGTGGACGACATCGCCGGCCGGCGCCGGCCGGTCAGCAGCCGTACCGGTGAAAACCTCTTCTGGCTGGGGCGTTACACCGAACGCACCGAACAGGCGGTGCAGCTGGCGCGCGCCACGCTGCTGCTGATCGACGCCGACAGCGACGCCACGCCGCAGATGCTGCAGGCGCTGTCTGAACTGGCCAGCAGCAGCGGCCTCGTGCCGCCCGGCGTGCCCGGGCTGGTGCGCTCGCCGCATCGCTTCGAACGTGCGCTGCTGGCGGCACTGGGCGACGCCGAAGGCCAGCACTGCGCGGCCAGCGTGGCCTACAACCTGGCCTCGCTGGAGCGGGCTTCACAGGCGCTGCGCGAGCGGCTGTCGTCGGAGCACTGGGGCCTGATCCGCGAGATGGGCGAAAGTTTCCGCCTCGCGCTCGAGACCCCGCCCTCGGAACTGCCCACCCTGCCGCAGGTGCTGCCGGCGCTGGACCGCCTGGCACTGCGCCTGGCCGCCGTCACCGGCGCGCAGACCGACCGCATGACGCGCGACCATGGCTGGCGGCTGCTCACCGTCGGCCGCCTGCTCGAACGCCTGATCGGCCTGACCGCCCGCATGCGGGCCTTCCTGAAGGCGCAGGCGCTGGACAGTGCCGCCGGCATGGACCTGATGCTGGAGCTGTTCGACAGCGTCATCACCTTCCGCGCCCGCTACCAGCGCCACGAAGACCTGCTGGCGTTGACCGACCTGCTGGTTCTGGACAGCGCCAACCCGCGCTCGCTGGCCGGGGTGCTGCGCCGCCTGCGCACCGAAATCAGCAAGCTGCCGGGCGACGAGGCCAGCCTGGCGCCGCTGCTGGCACTGCTGCCGGTCGAAGGCGCCGGCCTGACGCTGGAGTCGCTGCGCGGGGTCGACGACCTCGACCTGCAGGACCGTCTGGCCAAGCTGGCGGGCGAACTGGGCAGCGCCGCCCAGGCCCTGGCCGACGACATCGCCGGCCGCTACTTCACCCTGGCCCAGGGCCTGGACCAGCGCGTGTGATGGGCAGCGCCGAAGCCCCCAACCCCTTCGGCGCCGACGCGCCGGAGATGGACCTGGACGTCGTCCACGAGACGCGTTACGTCTACGCCAACATGGTGTCGGTGGCGCAGCACATGGCGCACCTGAAGCCGCTGGAAGACGAACACCAGAAGCTGCTGTCGTTTTCGCTGGCGATCACGCCCACGCCCAGCCATCTGCGCGAAAGCATCGACGGCATGGCCAATGCGCAATGCCACTTCAGCCTGGCCACGCCGCACGACAGCCTGAGCGTGCGCGCCAGCAGCCGGGTGCGCCTGCGCGCGCGCTTCGGCCAGCTGCAGCCCGAGACATCGCCGCCCTGGGAAGCCCTGGCCGCCAGCCTGCGCTATGTCGCGATGGCGCCTTTGCAGCCCGAGGTGGAATACGCGCTGCCATCGCCCTACGTGCCGCGCCTGCCCGAGTTGCGTGAATATGCTGCGGCCTCTTTCCCGCCGGGTCGACCGGTTGCCGTGGGCGCGCTGTCCCTCATGCGCCGCATCTACGCCGACTTCAAGTACGAAAGCCGCAGCACCGACATCGACACCCCGCTGTCGCGGGCCTTCGCCCAGAAGCGCGGCGTCTGCCAGGACGGCGCGCACCTGATGATCGGCTGCCTGCGCATGTTGGGCCTGCCCGCGCGTTATGTCAGCGGCTACCTGCTCACGCGCGCGGCCGACAGTGGCGAGGCGCTGGTGGGCGCCGACGCATCGCACGCCTGGGTGCAGGTGTGGTGCCCGGGCACGGTGGGGGTGCCGCAGACCGGCCCTGGCGCCGGCTGGCTGGCGCTGGACCCCACCAACGACCTGGTGCCCGCCACCAGCCATGTGCGCCTGGCGGTGGGCCGTGACTTCGGCGACGTCACGCCACTGCGCGGCGTCATCCGCGGCGGCGGCCGCCACAGCCTGCACGTGGGCGTGACCACGCGCGCCCGGCCGTCGCCCACAGCGCCGGCAGGCTTGCTTGTTGCTACATTCAAAAACCAGGACCCCGGACCCCCCCCGGGCCCTCCCTGGGCCGACCCCACGGGCGAACAGACAGGCGAACCATGAAGTCGAGCTTCGACGAGATGCACGGCGCACGGCAAGACGTGCGCGACCACTACCGCACCTACCAGGCCTGGCTGGAGCGCCAGACCCCAGCCAGCATGCATGCGCGGCGCGACGAGGCGGAGATGATCTTCCGCCGCGTGGGCATCACCTTCGCCGTCTATGGCGCCAAGGACGAGGACGGCGCCGGCACCGAACGCCTGATCCCCTTCGACCTGATCCCGCGCGTCATTCCGAAGCAGGAATGGGTCGACATGGAAGCCGGCCTGCGCCAGCGCGTGACGGCGCTGAACCGTTTCATCCACGACGTCTACCACGGCCAGGAAATCCTGAAGGCCGGCATCGTGCCCGCCGAGCAGGTGCTGAAGAACGCCCAGTACCGGCCCGAGATGGTGGGCGTGAACGTGCCGGGCGACGTGTACTCGCACATCAGCGGCATCGACATCGTGCGCGCCGGCAACCCCGACGGCAGCGGCACCTACTACGTGCTGGAAGACAACCTGCGCGTGCCCAGCGGCGTGAGTTACATGCTGGAAAACCGCAAGATGATGATGCGGCTGTTCCCCGACCTGTTCAGCATGCACCGGGTCGCGCCGGTGGCTCATTACCCCGACCTGCTGCTCGACACCCTGCGCGCCGTGGCACCCGCCGGCATCAACGAACCCACGGTCGTGGTGCTGACGCCGGGCATGTACAACAGTGCCTACTTCGAGCACGCCTTCCTGGCCCAGCAGATGGGCGTGGAACTGGTCGAAGGCCAGGACCTGTTCGTGCGCGACGGCTTCGTCTACATGCGCACCACGCAGGGCCCCAAGCGCGTGGACGTGATCTACCGCCGCGTCGACGACGACTTCCTCGACCCCGAGGCCTTCCGCCCCGACAGCACGCTGGGCTGCGCCGGGCTGCTGGACGTCTACCGTGCCGGCAACATCACGCTCAGCAACGCCATCGGCACCGGCATCGCCGACGACAAGAGCATCTATCCGTACGTGCCGAAGATGATCGAGTTCTACCTGGGCGAAAAGCCCATCCTGCACAACGTACCCACGCACCTGTGCCGCGACCCGAAGGACCTGCAATACGTGCTGGATCACATGCACGAACTGGTGGTCAAGGAAGTGCACGGCGCCGGCGGCTACGGCATGCTGGTGGGCCCGGCCGCCACGAAGGCCGAGATCGCCGAGTTCAGCGCGGTCGTGAAGGCCAACCCCAGCAACTACATCGCCCAGCCCACGCTGTCGCTGTCCACCTGCCCCACCTTCGTGGAATCTGGCGTGGCGCCGCGCCACATCGACCTGCGGCCCTACGTGCTGTCTTCCGGCAAGGGTGTGCAGACGGTGCCCGGCGGGCTGACCCGCGTGGCCTTGAAGGAAGGTTCGCTGGTGGTGAATTCTTCGCAGGGCGGAGGCACCAAGGACACCTGGGTCCTCGAGGCCTGAACCGGGAGGAACGAGCATGCTTTCGAGAACCGCCGACCACCTGTTCTGGATGGCCCGCTACATGGAGCGGGCCGAAAACACCGCACGCATGCTGGACGTGAACTACCAGACCGCGCTGCTGCCGCAGTCGGCCGACAAGGCCGAACAGGGCTGGCGCGGGCTGTTGTCGATCAGCGAACTGACCCAGCCCTTCGCCAAGAAGTACAGCGAGGTCACGGCGCGCAACGTCATGGACTTCATGGTGCGCGACGCCGACAACCCCAGCAGCATCCTGGCTTGCCTGCGCGCGGCCCGCGAAAACGCGCGCGCCGTGCGCGGCGCGCTGACCACCGAAGTCTGGGAAACCCAGAACCAGACCTGGCTGGAGTTCAACCGCGCGCTCAAGGCCCACGCCTTCGACCGCGACCCCAGCGACTTCTTCGAATGGGTGAAGGTGCGTTCGCACCAGAGCCGCGGCGTCACCGTGGGCACGATGCTGATGGACGATTCGCTGCACTTCCTGCGCATCGGCACCTTCCTGGAACGCGCCGACAACACCGCGCGTCTGCTCGACGTGAAGTTCCACGCCCTGACCGGCGACTACTACGGTGCCGGAAACGTCAAGGAAAGCCAGGAGGTCGATTTCTATCACTGGTCGGCCATCCTGCGTTCGGTCAGCGGCTTCGAGGTCTACCGCAAGGTCTACCGCAACGTCATCCGGCCCGAGCGCGTGGCCGAACTGCTGATCCTGCGGCCCGACATGCCACGGTCGCTGGCAGCCTGCATGAACGAGGTCTTGCTGAACCTGGAGCAGGTCGCCAACGAACAGAGTTCCGAGACGCTGCGCCGGGCCGGCCGCATCCGTTCAGACCTGAAGTACGGCCGCATCGACGAGATCCTGGCCACCGGCCTGCACGCCTACCTGACGCAGTTCCTGGACCGCGTGGGCGACCTGGGCATCGGCATCAGCCGCGACTTCCTGGTGCCCATTCCGAGCTGAGGCCGGCCAGGCCGGACCCCGGGTCAGCAGGCCGCCGGGGGCCTTCAGGAAATCGATGTGTTCGCCGTGGGCGTCCATCGGTCCTTCGGGTTGCAGGCCCGGCTGGTCCGCCGCGCGGTGAGCGTCGCGGAGACGGCAGTCTGGACTCAGGGGCGTGCAGACCGAACGACGTAGTGGTCACGCGCCAGCCGGGGCTCATGCCCCAGGCGGGTGAAGCCGCACTTCTGCAGCACCCGAACCGAAGCGCTGTTGGCCGCCTTCGCATAGGCGTGGACTTCGGTGGCTGCCGTATGGCCGAAGGCAAACACCAGGCTTGCCCGGACGAGTTCCGTCGCCAGCCCCCGACCCCACCAGGCCGGCGCGAAGGCGTAGATCACCTCCAGTCCCCAAGCGGGTTCCTCGAGGTCGACGCACAGCCCTCCCCAGCCCACGATGTCCTGCTGGCTGCCGGCCGTCGCCACCCAAGGGGCAAAACCCAGGTCGGCACGTTGCTTCTCGAAAGCCGCCAGGCGCGCCGCGCACTGCTCGAGCGTGCCGGCGACATAGGTGTGCTGCATGGCTGCGGCGTCGCGCATGAAGCCAAACAGCGACGGTGCATCCGCCGCGCAGTAGGGCCGCAGGAGCAACTGGGTCGTTCTGATCTTCGCGGTCATGCGGTATCCCGTGGTGTGGACATGAGCTTGACCCCGTGAGTCGATGGATGGAGCAAGCCGCCTACGTGCCGTGCAAGTTCAGGAGTGATGGAAGACTTGCCATCTCTCCGAAGACAACATGCGCGCCTGCTTGCCGCAGCTTCTCACCCTGGCCCATCGCTGCAAAACCGAGGGCGCGCATGCCGGCCGCCCTGGCCGCCAGCACCCCTGAAACACTGTCTTCGACGACCACGCAATCGGCTGCAGCAACACCCAGCGTGGCAGCCGCATGAAGAAAGAGGTCTGGCGCTGGCTTCGGTCGCTCGACATCGTCCGCACTGAAGAGCCGGCCTTCGAGGAAGGACAGCAGACCCGTGTGGCCCAGTGTGAAACGCATCTTCTTGCGGGGCCCATTCGATGCCACGCAGTAGCGCAAAGGCAGTCTTGCAAGAAGCTCGTGGACACCGGCCACAGGCGAAAGCGATTGGGTGAACGCATCCTGGCAGCGAGCATTGAATGTGTCGTCGAAGCTGCTCGGAACCGGCCGGCCCATGAGTGCCGCCACGGTTTCCAGCCCTTTCGCGGTAGAGCTGCCCATGAAGTGGTCGAAGGTCTGCTCCAGCGTCAGATCGACACCGTGTTCCCCCAGTAGATCTCTCAGGACAGTGTGGCTGATCCGCTCACTGTCGACGAGCACGCCGTCGCAATCGAACAGAACAAGGGAAGGCTGAGTCATGGACTTCATGACACCTGACCTTCCCCCTGAGATGGCGGTGAGTGTTGCGTCAAGGGTGAGTTGTCAGGTCGCAATGTGGGCGCCCGCACCCACGAACCTGCCTTGCACGAGGGCTCTCAGGATGGCATCGGCGATCTTTGCACCGCCCGCTACCGAGGGCTCGATCGGGTTTGCATAATCAGCTGGCGTGGTGCAGACATACCTCAGGTCGAGAACGCGCAAGTCCAGTTCTGTCGCGGTTCGAATGATGACGTCGTTGAAGGCGAGAAGCGCCATCCTGACGGCCTGTTGGTAGCTTGGTTCCGGAAAATTGCCGCCGTAGATCGTGCAGATCACGAGCGGAAGCTCGGTCCCCAGGCAAGAAGTGACCGCCGCTCGATACGACTTCTCGAACTCGTCTGCGGCTTCTGCAAGAAGCACGAACGCCTCCCCGCTGGAGTGAACAGGCGTTTCCAGCACGTCTGCCCGCATGAGCGCGTCGTTGCCGCCGACGCTGAGCACGAGATGCGTGTGCGCCGCCTCCAGATGCTGCAGTTGCTGCGGTACTTCTCGCGCTGTGGCGCCGTCGACTGCAAGCAGATCGGCGCCCCAGCCTGTCAGGAGCAGCCGTCGAAGATGGTCGATGACAGCTGGCCCCCCAGCGGTGTATGGGGCGTTGTCGAAGATGGAGTCACCGAGGAGTGCGATGCGTTGCATGGTTGTGCTGCCCGAAGCTGGATGCCGGCGAACTCGACTGCCTTGTTCGCGTGGCCCCACGCGATTGTGGTCCTCGGAGCCTCACGCGCAGCCCTCTACGTACCTGATGCTCTCGTCGCCGGCGTAGATGTCCGTGACGCGGTCAGCGGCGATCTCGAACTTCACGCCCTAGCGCTTGTTTCGCTCCCAGACAAAGTAGCAGGAGCCTGACTCGTCGTACTTGTGCTGTTCGATTTCCAGTTGAGCCCCGAACACTTGCTTGAGGCGGGCAGTGGTGTCCGCGACCCTCAACCCCGACAGCGTCTGAACCCTCGGCGTGGAGATGACGATGCGAGTGACCTTGCCGTTCTGGACCATGAGACTGACGCCTTCATGGCCGTTCTCCGGAAAGAGGTGATCGCAGGACACATCGAGCGGCTTGCCTTCGAAGGTCTTCAGGCGGGTGCCCGTCCGTCGTGCAGCCTAGGATGGACTGGCTCCCGCGTGTACAGGCCCGTACGGGCCGCGCGTGAGCCATTCATTGACCGACGGGTGGCTGCCACAGTTCGACCTTGTTCCCCTCCGGATCCATCACCCAAGCGAACTTTCCATGTTCGGATTCTTCGATCTTGTCGAGGATGTTGCAGCCTTCTGCCTTCAGCACCTTCACCAAGCCATGCAGGTCTTCCACACAGTAGTTCACCATGAACCGGGCCTGGCTTGGCGCGAAGTGGTCGCCTTCATCGGCTGCCACCGACCAGATTGTCGTGCCGCCGGCGGGCTTGCCCTCTGAGTCGGTCCATGTGAACGCAGCGCCACCCCACGCCTGTACGTCGATGCCGAGGTGACGTTGGTACCAAGCCTGAAGCGCGGGCGCGTCCTTTGCGGTGAAGAAAATGCCGCCGATACCAGTGACTCGCTTCATGTTGACTTCCCATGGGTTGTGAAATCTGCAAATGTGCTCGATGCTGGGGCCGCACTGGCGAACAGCCGGCTCTTCGACGGTGGCGCCGCAGCGACGTTACTTGCACTTGTCTCTGGCCGCCTTGTATGCAATGTCGAGGACAGATAACAGCGAACCCCCTGGGTTCGGACCAATGCAATCCGCCTTGCCAGTTCGGGTAATGGCGTCAGCGAGCTTTTCTGACTTGGACGACGGCTCATCTCCGAAATAGGTTCCGCTCTTCTCTGCAAGATTTCGCACATCACTCTTGGCAGCCCGGTTGGCTCCACGAACAGTTGCCAAATCAAGTTGAAGTGGGGCACTTGCGGGCAGCTCCGATCGTTCCGAGGCTTCTGATGGAGCTGCAGAGATGGCTTGGCCGACCCCCGAAGGATAGGGGTCTGGGGTTGGTGCGGTAGATTGGTAAGTCGACACGGTGGCCCTTGTCGCCCTGGGTGACACGACAAGTCGCTTGGCCCTTTCTTCGCTGGGCAGCTTGGTCAATTCACGGGGTGTGGGTGACGTCTGTGGAAGTGTCAGGTATGAAATTCTTTCGAACGCATTCTCTGTGGTGCGTGGCGGGTTGCGAAAATGCAGTGCAAGCAGAGGTCCGAATGTGAGTGCGGCGGCAAGTAAGAGCGCAATGGTTCGCTGGTTGAAGGTGCGACGGAATTGCATTCTGCTCAGCTTTTATGCCAAATGTTCGAACTTTCATGGTGGAGATGGGGTGTGATGTCGCAGGAACTGACGGGATTGCTCAGCATGGTCGAAATCCTTGGGAGAGCTGATATGCGCGTTCATTGCAGCGCCTAAGGTTCGAGCAGGTGAGGCGAGGCGCAAGGTGTCACTGCGTACGGGCTCAGTTTTCCTTGCTTTCCGAAGCCCCAGGCCGATGGTCGAAGCTCAAGACCCGAGCCAGGCGCCACACGCCGCCCTCTTGCTTCCAGAGATGCACGAATTTGGCCTCTTCGGACCCGGATTCGCCTTTGCGGGCGAAGACATGGCGACCAAGCTGTATCGCGCCGTAGCCCTGCATGGGGTAGACCTCGAGGCTTCCCGGTACGAGAGTGCGTGTCACTCCGTCATCTCGAGGACACGACTTGAGTGTTCGAACGGCTTCGCCGGCCGATGCGCCCGTTCGGTCGTGATAGAACTCTGCATCGGCGGTAAAGACCGCCCGAAATCTGTCTGGACTGCAGGAATGAAGGCTGCGTCGAACAGTTCCTTGTCCATCAGCGCCAACTCATCGAAGAGCTTGCCGCTGCGCGTCGCGTCCTGCGCTGCCACTGCTGTCGCGCCAAGTGCGACGACAGCTGCGGTTGTGACCATTGTGGCGATCAGAGCGCGCATGGATGTGCCTTTCAACGCCAAACGTTCGAGCGAAGCCGGTGGCAGCGGAAGCGCGCGTCGGGCAGCCAGAGATGAATGGGCCGGAGGGCCGGCGCTTGATGGCCTGCGTGACATGCCGTCGGTGCTGAGCTTGAGTAAAGTTTCAGGCCTCACGGGGCGCCACCAGATGACTTTGACGCCATACGGCTTGCCACGAGGCCTGCAACCGTGATGAGCGCGGTGGCGAGACCGCTCATCGAACCCAAGAACAAGAGAACCAGCGCGTTGGATGCGCGCCCGGTGTTTTCTGGAATGACGCTGCGAACAGTCAAGTAGGCCGCCGTTGCGAGCACGATGGCCATTGCCACAAGAATGCCTTCAATCCAGCGAGGCAGACCACTGCTGCCTGCAGAAAACATAGTGCCTTGAACCATGTTGCTGTTCCTCAAGTCAATGGCCTGCCTTACAGCCAGCCCGCGCCTGGCGGCCTGCCAGTGGAGATGCGGTTGAGCGGGGAAGGGGTGGGCCTCATTTGCCACCCCACACGCACTGGGTGAAGCCGCCGATCTGCGCAATTCTTGCTTGGCGAGCGTACGTGCCGGCAGAAGAAGTGTCCCCGATCACAACGGCGAAATCAGAGAGCTCAGCGGTTGCGTTTGCTTGCCAGCAGTCCGCGCTGGCAAGATGCCGAGGTGGAACGACTTTCACAGAGGGTTTGGCTTCGTCCAGTTTGATCCGTGCAAAGTTTGTCTTGAAGAAAACACCACCGGCGTTGAGCGTTTCCTGACCCGTACGGAACTCCAACTCGCCGCCATCATTCGGTTCGAACCGGATCGTGCCAGACGCCACAAGCTTGCCTGTCACACGCACAGATCCGTAGATGCTGGCCTCGTCTGCCGAGACCTTGGCCTCAAGGCGACTGGCGGGACGGCAGTCCAGCAGAGCCGCATCGCCGCTGCTGGCGATCTTGGTGTTGCCTCGGATCGACCGGATCTCAAAGCCTGGCGGTAGTGCTGCCGACATCCGCGACGGTGTGACCTCGCAGTGGTTTTCTTGGCCACAAACGATCCTGATGCAATTCTGGGCAAGTGCCACCTGCGGTGACGCAATGAAGAGCGCGAATATGAGCAGGTTGCGATTCATAACGGGGCTAGCTACCCACCTGGCGAGCCAACGCGAAACAGATAACGATACAGGGGACCAGCCAAGAACAATGACAGCGGGCCCAGCACAACAACGGAAAAAAGAGCACCGCCCAGTATTGAGCCGAGCCAGTTGTACGCAACTACGAGAACTACCGCTTCAAGAACCGTGCAAGCGGCGAGCGTCTGTAGTCCAGCAGTAGAAGTAGCCTTTCTCCAGAACGTTGACATCAGGGGCTCAGGGGAACGAATAGGAAGGAAACGGAAGAACGCAGTGGTTGACGTGCGTGGCCTAACGCAAAGTAAACCGATTCAGTTACAAGGCTGAAATGACTGCATGAGTCCTAATCACGACAATCGTTGCCAGCACTCCTGTGCCGAAAAGTTACCAATCCACCCAGCCCCCTTGGGTGAATCCGTAGGGGAACGCCTCGCATACTAGCCAACCGTGGCCCCATGTTGCGCCCAGCGACACCACATGTTCTGTCGGAAGGGCTCACAGGCGCCGCGCCGCGTTTCGCGGTCTGTGGGTCGACGGGTGGTTGCCGACAGGCCATCTCGGCAGCGATCAACTGCATTCGTGGCTTCTGACACCGCTGGGCCGTCGTCATGGGTCGATCTCCACCCAAAAGAGTTCGGTTGCCTTCCACGCGTCTCGCTGTGCTGCCTGCGGTTCTCGTCAGGTCGCATCCACCACCCATCCACACTTGCCGGCCACCCTTTCCCCAGAGCCTGCGCCCTGGACGCTCTCCGCCCCGCGTCAGCCGCGCCGCCTTCCATCGTGGCCCGATCTCTTCGAACACCCCGGCTGGCGACTCGCGCCCTGGTTCAGGCCGTTCGTCGCATCGCTCGCGGGGCCTGCACGGTGCGACGGTAGGCTATCGTCATTGATCATCTATCCAACGTCCGGCATGCAGGGGTCGGCGTTCTCCCACGCATGCGTCCAACTCTCGTTCTACTGGCCCTCCTGACCCTGCTCGCCGCCTGCGGCAAGGCGCCGCAAAGCGGTGCTGCCGCACCCCAGGCCGCCAGCGCGGCTTCATCGGCCATGGCTCAAGCCCAGGCTCAGGCACAGGCACAGGCCGCGTCTGCGCCCGTGCTGCTCGTAGCCCAGGAGGACCTGCGCACCCTCAGCCCCAGCCTGCTGGCCGGCGGCCCGGTCATCACCGGCCTGCTGCAGCCCGAACGCCGGGCCGACCTGCGCAGCGAAGTCTCTGCGGTGGTGCTCCAGGTGGTGAAGGAAAACGGTGAACCCGTCCGCCGGGGAGACCTTCTGGTGCGTCTGGACGACACCGCCATCCGCGACAGCCTGAGCAGTGCCGACGAATCGGTGCGCGCCGTCAGCCAGGCCTTCGATCAGGCTGAACGCCAGGTGCAGCGCCTGAAGACCCTGCAGGCCCAGGGCATGACCAGCATGCAGGCCCTGGAAGACGCCGAGGTCCGCCGCAACAACGCGCAGAGCGATCTGGCCGCCGCGCGCGCCCGGGCCGTCAGCGCCCGGCAGCAGCTGCGCCGCACCGAAGTGCGCGCCCCGTTCGACGGCGTCGTCAGCGAACGCAAGGTGTCGGCCGGCGACACCGCCGCGGTCGGCAAGGAACTGCTCAAGGTCATCGACCCGGCCAGCATGCGCTTCGAGGGCCTGGTGTCGGCCGATCGCATGCACGAAGTCAAGGTGGGCCAGGCCGTGAGCTTCCGTGTCAACGGCTTCCCGCAGGTCGAGTTCGCGGGCAAGGTCGACCGCCTGGACGCCACCGCCAACGCCACCACCCGGCAAGTGGAGGTGGTCGTGGCCTTTGCCGACGGCGCTGCGGTGCCGCGGGTGGCGGGGCTGTTCGCCGAAGGGCGCATCGAGTCGGGCACCCGCCAGGCGTTGATGCTGCCGGAAGCCGCCATCGTGCGTGCCGGCGACAGCGCCAGCGTCTGGCGTCTGGACGCCGGCAGCACCACGGTGCGCAAGGTGGCGGTGCAGCTGGGCGAACGCGACCCGCGCCGTGGCGAGTTCCCGGTGCTGTCGGGCCTGGTGGCCGGCGACCGCGTCTTGCGCAAGCCCGGCAGCAACCTCGTCGACGGGCAGAAGCTGGAACTGGCGGCTGCCCCGCTGCAGGCCGCGTCGGCGTCCGCGCCGACGGCCGTGTCGCGCTGACCGAACCGAGGACCACGATGTTCCTGTCCGACTTCAGCATCAAGCGCCCGGTGGCCACCGTGGTGCTCATCATCGCCCTGATGGCACTCGGCCTGCTGGCGCTGAGCAAGCTGCGCGTCAACCAGATCCCCGACGTCGAGCAGCCCATCCTGGTGGTGGGCATCACCTACCCCGGGGCCAGCCCCGAGACGGTGGAACGCGAGGTCATCAACCGCATCGAGAAGGCCTTGCAGGGCATCTCCGGCGTCGACCGTGTCCAGGCCACGGCCAACGAAGGCAGCGCCAGCATCGTCATGTTCTTCAATTTCAACAAGAACATGATCGAAGCGGTGGAGGAAGTGCGCAATGCCATCGGCACGGTGCGCTACAAGCTGCCGCTCGAGATTCGTGAACCGGTGCTGACGCGGGTCGACCCCGCCGCCCAGCCCATCATGCAGCTGGCGCTGTCGTCGAACAGCCAGGACTTCCCGGCCATCTCGCGCCTGGCCGAAGACCAGCTGGCCGACCGCTTCCGGGGCATCGCCGGGGTGGCGGTGGTCAACGTCAACGGCGCGCTCAGGCGCGAGCTGACCGTGCTGCTGCATGCCGACAAGCTGCGCGAGTTCGAGGTCTCGGTCACCGAGGTCGTGAGTGCGCTGCGCGTGCAGAACGCCACCGCGCCCGTGGGCAAGGTGCGCGGCAAGCTCGAAGACCAGAGCATCCGGCTGGTGGGCCGCATCGAAAGCCCGCGCGAATTCGAGCAGATCGTCATCAAGCGCCGCGGCAATGAACTCGTTCGCCTGGCGCAGGTGGCCACCGTGGCCGACGGCTTTGCCGAGATCAGCAGCTTTTCGCTGCGCAACGGCAACCCGAACGTGGGCATGTCGATCACGCGCACGCGCGACGCCAGCACCGTGTCGGTGGCCAACCAGGTGCGCAAGCTGGTGGCCGACATCGGCCAGGAACTGCCCAGCGGCACCAAGCTGGAAATCACCCAGGACGGCGGCGAGAACGCCTACAACAGCCTCTACAACGTGATCCACGCGCTCGTCTTCGGCGCCGGCCTCACCATCTTCGTCGTCTACGTGTTCCTGAACTCGTGGCGCTCGACGCTCATCACCGCGCTCAGCCTGCCCACCAGCGTGGTCGCGGCCTTCATCGCGGTGTGGCTGTTCGGCTTTTCGCTGAACTTCATGAGCCTGCTGGGCCTGTCGCTGGCCATCGGCGTGCTCATCGACGACGCCATCGTCGTGCGCGAGAACATCGTGCGCCACATGGAAATGGGCGAAGACCGCCGCACCGCCGCCATGAACGGCACCGCCGAGATCGGCCTGGCCGTGGCCGCCACCACCTTCAGCATCGTGGCGGTGTTCGTGCCTGTGGCCTTCATGCCCGGCGTGTCGGGCGAATGGTTCCGCCCGTTCGCGCTCACGGTGGTGGCGTCGGTGATGGTCAGCCTGCTGATCGCATTCACGCTCGACCCGATGCTCAGCGCCTACTGGGGCGACCCGCCCGGCTTCCACCACGCCCCCAAGAAGGGCATCAGCCTGGTGCTGCAGCGCTTCAACCACTGGTTCGACCACCAGACCGAACGCTATGGCGCGGTGATCGCCTGGGCGCTGCACCATCGGCGCTGGATGGCCGCGTTCGCGGCGCTCAGCCTGGCCGCGGCGGTGGGCTTGCAAATGAAGTTCGGCGGGTCGAGCTTCCTGCCCAGCAGCGATGCCGGCACCCTGGCCGTCGAAGTGCGCACCCCCAGCAGCAGCAGCCTCGAATATTCCCGCATGAAGATCGAGGCCGCCGCTGCGCTGGCGCGCACCATTCCCGAGACCAAGGCCACCAACAGCCAGGTGCGCGCCGGTGGCGGCCGCATCTTCGTCGACATTGGCAAGAGCACCGAACGCAACCGCAGCCACATTGAGATCGCGGCCGATCTGCGCAAGCTCACCAACCGCCTGGTCGGCGCCGAATACACGGTGCTGGAAGACCTGAACAACGGCGCCCAGAAGCCCGTGCAGATCCGCTTCACCGGTGCCGACTCGCGCAAGCTGCTGGAAATCACGAACCAGTTCATGGCCGACCTGCGCAAGGTGCCCGGTGCCGTCGACGTGGGCCTGTCGGAACAGGACCCGCAGGACGAACTGAAGATCGAACTCGACCGCGGCCTGGCCAATTCACTGGGCATCTCGGTCAACGACGCGGCGCAGGCGCTGCGCGTGGCTTTTGCCGGGGTCGAGGTGGGCGACTGGGTCGACCCGGTGGGCCAGACGCGCGACGTGTCGGTGCGCCTGCACCCCAGCGACCGCGTCGACGCCAGCAACATCGAACGCCTGCCCATTGCCGTCAGCGGCAGCAACCGCATGGTGCCGCTGGAACAGATCGCCACCGTCACCATGGGCAAGGGCCCCAGCCAGATCCAGCATGCCGACGGCAAGCGCACCATCAGCGTGGCCGCCAACGCCCAGGGCCGCAGCCCGGGCGAGGTCACGGCCGACGCGCTGAAGCTGGCCCGGGACATCGACTTCCCGCCCGGCTACGGGCTGGAACTGGCCGGCGCCTCGCGCGACCAGCAGGCCGTGTTCGGGGCCATGGGCACGGCCCTGGTCTCGGGCGTGGGCCTGATGTACCTGATCCTGGTGATGCAGTTCGGCAGCTTCACCGCGCCGCTGGCGGTGATGCTCTCGCTGCCCTTGTCGCTGATCGGCGTGGTCGTGGCCTTGCTGCTGACCGGCGGCACGCTGAACCTGATGAGCTTCATCGGCGTCATCATGCTCATGGGCCTGGTGGCAAAGAACGCCATCCTGCTGCTCGACGCCGCACGCAACCTGCAAGACGAGGGCATGGAGCGCGAGGAGGCGCTGATGACCGCCGGCCGCAAGCGCGTGCGGCCCAACCTGTTGACCACCATCGCGCTCATCGCCGGCAAGC
>JANOBX010000026.1:0-36712 GCA_031411875.1 Burkholderiales bacterium
GACCCGTCGATGCTGCGCAACGCGCTGCACACCCATCCCGGCGAGGCGCGCGAGCTCCTGAACGGCGCGCTGGCCTTGCACCTGCTGCTGACCGCAGGTGTGCCGCTTCTCGTCCTGTGGCGGGTGCGTGTGCGGCCGCCGCAGGGCCGTTGGTGGCAGCGGCTGCTGCGGCGCGGCGTCTGGCTCGGCCTGGCGCTGGCACTGCTGGTGGCGGCGGTGCTGTCGGTGTTCCAGCCCCTGGCTTCGCTGATGCGCAACCACCGGGAACTGCGCTACCTCGTCACCCCGGCCAACATGGCCTGGTCGCTGAGCGCGGTGATCGCGGCCGATGCAAAAGGTGCCGCCAAACCGCGCGAACCCATCGGCCTCGATGTCAGCCGCGGTCCGTCGTGGGCGCTGGCCACCCGTCCGCGCGTGGTGCTGCTGGTGGTGGGCGAGACCGCCCGTGCCGCCAATTGGGGCTTGAACGGCTACCCGCGCCAGACCTCGCCGCGCCTGGCCGAACTGCTGCAAAGCCCGTCCGCCGGCGCCGGCGGGCTCGTCAACTTCAGCCATGTCAGCGCCTGCGGCACGAACACCGAGACCTCGCTGCCCTGCATGTTCGCCCCCGTGGGCCGGCGCGACTACGACGAGGGCCGCATCCGTGGCCAGCAGTCGCTGCTGCACGTGGCCGCGCGCGCCGGCGTGGCCGTGCACTGGCGCGACAACCAGAGCGGCTGCAAGGGCGTCTGCGACGGCCTGCCCGGCGACACGGTGAACGCTCAGAACGCCCCGGGTGCCTGCACCGACGACCGCTGCCTCGACGAAGGGCTGATCGCCGACCTGGGGCAACGGCTGCGCACGGCGGCAAGCGCGGGCAGCGGCACCCAGCTCTGGGTGCTGCACATGCTGGGCAATCACGGCCCGGCCTATCACCGCCGCGTGCCGCCGGCCTTCGCCCGCTTTCAGCCGGCCTGCGTCAGCGACGATCTGAGCCAGTGCACGCAGGCGCAGATCGTCAACGCCTACGACAACGCCCTGCTCTACACCGACCACCTGCTGGCCACCGCCATCGCCACCCTGCAGGCCGAATCGGCGACGGTCGACTCGGCCCTGGTGTACGTGTCGGACCACGGCGAGTCGCTCGGCGAGCAGGGGCTGTTCCTGCACGGCATGCCCTACGCCATCGCGCCGGCCGTGCAGACCCGGGTGCCGATGCTGGCCTGGTTCAGCCCGGGGCTGGAGGCCGCCATCGGGCTGCGCCCAGGCTGCCTGCAGCCCGCACTGCAGCAGCGGGCCGCCGCGCCGCTGGCGCACGACCACCTGTTCCACACCTTGCTGGGCTTGCTCGATCTGCGCACCGCCCTGCACGCCCCAGCCTACGACCTGAGCGCCCCCTGCCGCGCGCCAGAAACCCCGGCGGCGGTGCCGCGTTGAGCGCCACCCGGCGCGACGCGGCCTGGGCAGTGGCCTTCGTGCTGGCCCTGCTGGCCTGGGAGGCCAGCGGTGCCGACCTGGCGCTGACGCGGCTGTTCGCCGATGCCCAGGGCTTTGCCTGGCGCGACGCGCCGCTGCTCACCGCACTGCACGGCGGCGGGCGTGTCCTGGCCTGGCTGCTGCTGGCGCTGCTGGCGCTGGACGTGGTGCGGCCCGGTCTTCGCAGCGGCCCGTCCAGAGGCACCCGCGCCTACTGGCTGGCCGTGGTGCTGGCCAGCGCCGTGCTGGTGCCCGGCATCAAGCGCCTGAGCAGCAGCAGCTGCCCCTGGGACCTGGCCCTGTTCGGTGGCGTCGTTCCCTATGTGCCGCACTGGCTGCCGGGCGTGGTCGACGGCGGCCCGGGCCACTGCTTTCCCTCAGGCCACGCCGCCGCCGCCTGGGCCTTCATCGGCCTGGCCTTCATGTGGCGCGAACACCGCCCGGGCCTGGCGCATGCGCTGGGCCTCGCAGTGGCGGTGCTGGGCACGGCCTACGGCACGGTGCAGGTGCTGCGCGGCGCGCACTTCGTCAGCCATGTGCTCTGGACGGCCTGGCTCTGCTGGGCGATGGCGGCCGTTGCCGACGCCCTGCGGCTCAGCCGCCGAACAGGTCGTCGGCCGCAGGCCGCACCGGCGGCGTCAGCCCCAGGTGCTTCCACGCCGCCGCCGTGGCCACGCGGCCGCGCGGAGTGCGCTGAAGATAGCCCTGCTGGATGAGGTAGGGCTCGATCACGTCTTCGATGGTGCCGCTTTCCTCGCCGATGGCCGCGGCCACGTTGTCCAGGCCCACCGGGCCGCCGTCGAAGCGGTGGATGACGGCTTCGAGCAGCTTGCGGTCCATCACGTCGAAGCCCTGCGGGTCGACGTCGAGCATCTTCAAGGCGCGATCGGCAATGCCGATGTCGATGTGGCCGGCGCCCTTGACCTGGGCGTAGTCGCGCACGCGGCGCAGCAGCCGGTTGGCGATGCGCGGCGTGCCGCGGCTGCGGCGCGCGATCTCGAGCGCGCCCTCGGCGTCGGTGGGCACCTTCAGCAGGCCGGCCGACCGCGTGACGATGCGGCACAGCTCTTCGGCGGTGTAGAACTCGAGCCGCGCGACGATGCCGAAGCGGTCGCGCAACGGGTTCGTGAGCATGCCCGCCCGCGTGGTGGCACCCACCAGGGTGAAAGGCTGCAGGTCGAGCTTGATGCTGCGCGCGGCGGGGCCTTCGCCGATCATGATGTCGATCTGGTAGTCCTCGAGCGCGGGGTACAGGATCTCCTCGACGACCGGGCTCAGCCGGTGGATCTCGTCGATGAAGAGCACGTCGTTCTTTTCCAGATTGGTGAGGATCGCCGCCAGGTCCTTGGGCTTTTCCAGCACCGGGCCGCTGGTCTGGCGCAGGTTCACGCCCAGCTCGCTCGCGATGATGTGGCTGAGCGTGGTCTTGCCCAGCCCGGGCGGGCCGAACAGCAGCACGTGGTCCAGCGCTTCTGAGCGCCCGCGCGCGGCGTGGATGAAGATCTCGAGCTGTTCACGGGCCTTGGCCTGGCCCACGTACTCGGCCAGGCCCTTGGGCCGCAGCGCACGTTCGATGGCTTCCTCGTTCGGCGAGGCCGCCGCGGCACTGACGACGCGGCGGGCCGGGGCGGGGGAGGGCGCGAAGTCGTCGGTCTGGATGGCCATACAGTGGATTATCGCCAGCGGTCGGCACGGCTGACTACACTCCGCAGGCCTTTTCCTGGAAAGCGATCCATGCTCCTGAAGAACACCCTCGTCGCGGCCGCCCTGGCCTTGGCCGCCGCCGCCAGCTTCGCCCAGACCGTGAAGGTCGAAAGCCCCTGGGCCCGTCCCACCGTGCAGGGCCAGGCCGCCGGCGGCGGCTTCCTGCGCATCGTCGGCGGCGCGGCCAGCGACAAGCTGGTCTCGGCCAGCAGCGCCATGGCAGGCCGCGTCGAGCTGCACTCCATGACCATGGAAGGCGACGTGATGCGCATGCGCCAGGTCGACGCCATCGAGGTGCCCGCCGGCCAGACCGTGGAACTCAAGCCCGGCGGCCTGCACATCATGTTCATGGACCTGAAGTCGCCGCTGAAGAGCGGCAGCAGCTTCCCGCTGACGCTGCGGTTCGAGAAGGCCGGCGAGCTCAAGGTCGACGTCAAGGTGCAGGCGGCTGCTCCGGCGGGCATGCCGGCGGCGAAAGACGAACACAAGCACCACAAGCACTGAAGCGGTCTGCCATGTCTGCCAACGCTCCCTTCCACCTGGCCTTCCCGGTCGACGACCTGCCCCGGGCCCGCCACTTCTACGGGCAGGTGATGGGCTGCCCCGAAGGCCGCAGCAGCGCCGAGTGGATCGACTTCGACTTCTTCGGCCACCAGATCGTGGCCCACCTGGCCCCGCCACGGCCGGCCGGTCTGGCCGACCCGGGCCGGGGCGACCACCACAACCAGGTCGACGGCCAGCACGTGCCGGTGCCGCACTTCGGCGTGGTGCTGGCCTGGGGCGACTTCCACGCGCTGGCCGAACGGCTGCGCGCCCAGGGCGTCGAGTTCGTCATCGAGCCGTGCATCCGCTTCGCCGGCCAGGTGGGCGAACAGGCCACCATGTTCTTTCGCGACCCGGCCGGCAATGCGCTGGAGTTCAAGGCCTTTCGCGACATCGGCCAGCTGTTCGCGAAATGATGCGGCGGTGACTGCCCCGGCGGGCCCCGTTGCCCATCCCGCCCATCCCGCCCACCCCGCCGATCTCGCCGTTCAGCGCGTGCCGGCCGACTGGCCGCAGCGCCAGCACAGCCGCAGCCTGCGCGTGGGCGCCATCGACTGGCACGTGCAGGTGGCCGGCCAGGGCCCGACCGTGTTGCTGCTGCACGGCACCGGAGGCTCGGCGCATTCCTGGGCCGGGCTGCTGCCGGCGCTGGCAGCACGGGCCACCGTCGTCGTGCCCGACCTGCCCGGCCATGGCTGGACCACCGGCGCGACGCTCGCCGACCTGACCCTGCCCCGCATGACCCAGCACCTGCTGGCCCTGCTGACGGCACTGCAGCTGCCGGCACCGGCGCTGGTGGCGGGACACTCCGCGGGCGCGGCACTGGCCCTGCGCCTGGCGCTGGACGGCCCCGGGCCGGCGCCGAAGGTGCTGGGCTTCGCGCCCTCCCTGGTGGCCCCGCCCGAGGCCTACACGCGCTGGCTGGCGCCGTTGATCAACCCCGTGGCCACGGCCGGCCCGGTGGCCGGCCTGTTGGCGCGCCTGGCCACGCCCAGCGGCCTGATCGACCTGCTGCTGGGCAGCACCGGGTCTCAGCTGTCGCCGGCCCAGCGCGCGCCTTACAAGCGCCTCTTCGCCGACCGCGCGCACGTCCGCGGCGCCGTCGGCTTCATGGCCGCGGCCGACCTGCCGGCGCTGAATGCCGAGTGCAGCCGCCTGCAAGGCCCCGTGGCCCTGGTGCTGGGCGCACGCGACCGCTGGATCCCCGAACGCCTGCTGCGGCCAGTGATTGCCCGCCACCTGCCCCGCGCCGACGTCCAGGCCTGGCCCGGCGGGCATCTGGTCCACGAGGAAGACCCGGTCCGGGCCGCTGCGCGGGTGCTGGCCCTGCTGGACGAGGCCCCATGACCGAGCTCGTCTTCATCCGCCACGGCGAGACCGACTGGAACCGCCAGGGGCGCTTCCAGGGCCAGATCGACGTGCCCTTGAACGCTGCCGGTCTGGAACAGGCCCGCCGCCTGGCCGCGCGCCTGGCCGCAGAGCCGCCTGCGTTGCTGCTCAGCAGCGACCTGCAGCGGGCCCGGCAGACGGCTGCACCTCTGGCCGCGGCCTGGTCACGCGCGCCGCTGCTGGTGCCGGGGCTGCGCGAGCAAAGCTTTGGCCTGCTGGAAGGACTGGACATTCCCACCATCCAGCAACAGCACCCCGAGCTCTGGCGCGACTGGCTGGTGCAGCAGGCCGATTTCACCCTGCCCGGGGGTGAGAGCACACGCCAGTTCCACAGCCGCGTCTGGCAGGCGGTGCAGACGCTCGCCGCCGATCACGCCGGTGAACGGCTCGTGGTGGTGACGCACGGCGGCGTGCTCGACATGCTGTGGCGCAGCGCCCGTGGCGAGCCGCTGGACGGCCTGCGCCAGTGCCTGATTCCGAACACCGGCATCAACCGGCTGCGCTGGCGCGACGGCCGCCTGGCCATCGAGGCCTGGGGCGACGACAGCCACCTCGCGGCCTGAGCCCAGGCTTCAGGCGGAAAGACGGGGCGGCGGCAACCAGGTCGACGGCGCCGGCACACCGGGCGGCGCCGGCACGAATTGCGGCACGGTGAGCTCACGAAGATGCAATTGCGCCAGCAGCGCCGGCAGGTCGAGCCGCTCGCGAAGCACGGCGCTGAGCTTGCGCGTGCATTGCACCGGGACATCGGCAAAGGCGAACCAGCCGAAGCCGTCCATCTCGGGCAGGCGGGTGCCGCTCAGGTTGTCGTCGAAGCGGCTGTCGCACCAGAGCAGGCCGGGGTCGAAACGTGGCACCCGGGCTGCAAACAGGTGCAGGTCCTTGCGCGCCCGGTAGGGCAGCAGGCCCAGGTCGAGCAGGCTGGCGTGGTCGAGCACCAGGCCGGTTTCCTCGCGCGTTTCGCGCAGCGCGGTCTGCAGGGGTGTCTCGTCGTTGGCGCCGCCGCCCTTGGGCAGATCCCAGTGGTCGTGGCCCGTGACATGGCACAGCAGGAGCTCGGCCTCGTCGTTCACGATCACGATGCCGCAGCTCAAGCGCTTGCCGTATGGCAAGCCGGCGGACAAGGAGGGCATCGGCGAGAGCATGTCGGGATTGGACTTCATCACAGCAACCAGCGTGCCACGGGTGCGTGAAAGCCATGCGTCGAATAGCGGGACCGAATCCACGCCGTTCAGCCCTTCGCTGTAAGGTTGGGCGGGCACGGGCAGACTGCGCGTGTCCTTCTCGGCAGGAAAACCCATGAGCAACTACTTCGACAGCGACGATCTGGCCCGGTTCGGCAACATCGCCGAACATGGCCCCGGGCATGCGGAAGACTTCTTCAAGTACTACGGCGCCGTCACGGGCAGCGATGGCGCGCTGAGCAAGCGCGAGAAGGCCTTGATCGCGCTGGCCATTGCCCATTCCGAGCGCTGCGCCTATTGCATCGACGCTTACACCACGGCCTGCCTGGAAAATGGCTCGAACCCGGAACAGATGATGGAAGCCGTGCACGTGGCGGCGGTCATGAAGGCCGGCATCACGCTGGTGCACTCCGTACAGATGCAGAAACACCTCGAGAAGCTGGTGTCATGAGCGCCGTGCTGCAGATCCACGCCGAACCTGCGGGCATGCCGCTGCCCCAGGCGCGACACGACTTCGACGCACTGCTGGCGCGCCGCGGCCTGGCCCTGCCGCCGCTGTCGATCAGCACCCTGCAGGTCAACATCACGCGCTTGTGCAACCAGGTGTGCCGGCACTGCCATGTCGACGCCTCGCCCACCCGCACCGAAGCGCTGAGCCGCGAAGGGGTGGAACGCTGCGTGGCGCTGCTGGCCGCCTACCCCGAGATCCGCACCCTGGACGTGACCGGTGGCGCGCCCGAGCTGCACCCCGACTTCCAATGGCTGGTGCGCGAGGCCCGCGCGCTGGGCCGGCAGGTGCTCGTGCGCCACAACCTCACCGTCAGCTTCGACCCGCACCCGCAGACCGGCCAGAGCATGGCCGGGCTGCCCGACTTCTTCGCAGCGCAAGGCTGCGGGGTGGTGTGTTCGCTGCCCTACTACCAGGCCTACTTCACAGACGCACAACGCGGCCGCGGCGTCTTCGACAAGAGCATCGCCGGGCTGCAGCGGCTGAACGCGCTGGGCTACGGGCAGCCAGGCAGCGGCCTGGTGCTGAACCTCGTCTACAACCCGGCCGGCCCCTACCTGCCGGCAGCCCAGGCCAGCCTGCAGGCCGACTATCAGCGCGAGCTGAAGGCGCGCTTCGGCATCGTCTTCAACCAGCTCTACACCATCACCAACATGCCGATCCACCGCTTTGCATTGCACCTGCACAAGTCGGGTCAGTACGAGGCCTACCTGGACAAGCTGCTGGCAGCCTTCAACCCGCAGGCCGCCGAGGGCGTGATGTGCCGCAGCCTCGTCAGCGTGGGCTACGACGGGCGCCTCTACGACTGCGACTTCAACCAGCAGATCGAACTGCCCGCCGAGATGGCCGGCTCCGCGCGCCCCAGCATCTTCGACTTCGACTTCGCGGCGCTGATGCAGCGGCAGATCCGCTTCGGGTCGCACTGCCTCGGCTGCACGGCGGGCGCTGGCTCTTCGTGTGGAGGCGCGACGGCCTGAGAGACCGTGAGGCGGCTTGCGGCCCGTTGGTGGCCTTGGTTTGCGTTGCGTTTCGTGCCTGCATGGTCCCTCTGCAAAGGCGGGCTGGGGCTGGCTGTGGCGCTTAGCTTCGGCGGTCTCCGCTGGCGCTCCGACTGCCCTGCGGTGCTCGGTCCCGCGGCCCCATCGCGGAACTCGCTACGTTCGCTGCGCTCACTTCGCTCAAACACCCGCGATGAGTCAGAGGACGAATCGCGCTGCGCGCGAGGGCCGCGCGCCCTGTGCTCCTCGGCGCCTCAGATGCGCGCCACAGCCAGCCCCAGCCCACCATTGCAACCACCGTGATTTGCGTTCCTTGGTGGCGCGCCGACACAGTGGCGGGGCTGGGAGAGTCGGGTGGCCCCTGGAGCGAAGTCCAGGAGGAGCCCGCGCCCGGTCAGGTGCCCCAGGCACCTGACCGGGTGCGGGCGGGGGACATGAGCGGAAGGGGCCACCCGGCTCGCCCAGCCCAAGGGACCAAGTCGGAGTGAAACGTCCGCCCAGGGCCGCCAGCAGATTCTCCGTGCTCCGCCGGCCGCACGGGATCAGGAACCCTCTTCGCCCCCGCCTTCCATGGCCTTCTGGTGCCGCGCCACGAAGTCGGCGTAGGTGTCGATGCCGCGCAATTGCAGCACCGTGTTGCGCACCGCCGCTTCGACCAGGACCGCGAGGTTGCGGCCGGCGCCCACGGCGATGACGGCCTTGCGGACGGGTTGTTCCAGCACCTCTTCGTAGAGTGGTTCGTAGGGCAGGCGCTCGAATTCCTCTTCCAGCACTTCCTGTCGCACCAGGTGCACGATGAGCTTCAGCCGCATCTTCCGGCGCACTGCGGTCTCGCCGAAGATCGCCTTGATGTCCAGCAGGCCGATGCCGCGAACCTCCAGCAGGTTCTGCAACAGGGCCGGGCACCGGCCTTCCAGCGAGGTCTGGCTGATGCGGAAGATGTCGACGGCGTCGTCGGCCACCAGGCCGTGCCCGCGGCTGATCAGTTCCAGGCCGAGCTCGCTCTTGCCCAGGCCGGACTCGCCCGTGAGCAGCACGCCGAGCCCCAGGATGTCCATGAAGACACCGTGACGCGTGACACGGTCGGCGAAATGCTGGCCCAGGTAGCCGCGCACCACGTCGATGACATGGCCGGCCGATTCGCGGGTGACGAACAGCGGAATCTCGGCCCGGTCGCACATCGCCACCAGCCGGTCGGGCGGCTTCTGGTTGTCGGCGACGATGAGCACCGGCGGCTCCAGCGTCACGATGCGCGAGATGCGCCGTTCCTGGTCCTCGGGTGTGCTGGCCATCAGGTAGGCCACTTCGCGCCGGCCCACCAGCTGCACCCGGTAGGGGTGGATGTAGTTTAGGTAGCCCACCAGGTCGGCAGCCGAACGCGCATCGCGCACGGCAGCGTCGTCGAAACGGCGTTCAGGGTGGGCGTGGCCGGCGATCCATTCCCAGCGCATCGTCTTGCGGTGCGCTTCGAACAGCGCCTCGGCGCTGATCGATGTCGGCTTCATGCGCGTGCCGCCGCGCTCAGGCGACCGACTTCAGCGGTTCCCAGTCGGAGATGAGCTTGTGCACCCCGGCGGCCTCGGGTTCGGTCTTCAGGCGTTCGCGCAGTTCGCGGTCGGACAGCATCTCGGCAATCTCCGACAGGATCTCCAGGTGCCGCTGGGTCGCGGCCTCGGGCACCAGCAGGAAGATGAGCAGGAGCACGGCCTCGTCGTCGGGGGCATCGAAAGGAATGGGCTGCTGCACACGCACCACGGCGGCCAAGGGGTTCTTCAGGCCCTTGATGCGGCCGTGCGGAATGGCCACGGCGTGCCCGAGCCCGGTGGAGCCCAGGCGCTCGCGCGCGAACAGGTTGTCGGTGACGATGCCGCGGGCGATGGCATGCTGGTTCTCGAACAGCAGTCCGGCGTGCTCGAAGACACGTTTCTTGCTGGTCGCATCCACGTTCACCAGGACGTTGGTGGCGGGAAGGATGGCGGCGAGACGGTTCATCGTGGGGAAACTCCCGGAGGTCACGGTCGCGGCCCCGACATCGGGGTCTGGTACGCGTGATGGGCAGAGCGGCGGATCATAACCATCGGGTTCGCCCTAGTGCCTAGTGCGGCCACCCTCAATCGCTGGGTTGAGTCTGTGCATGCGGCGTTGCAGCAACAAGCGCACGAAGCGGGGGCGGCAGCGATGCAAAACGGCCCCTCGGGGCCGTGCGGGTTGCGCGCCTGGCCTGGCCGGTCAGCTGAGACCGACGTCCAGCCGCTTGGGGGCGACGTGGTGGTGGTCCTGCAGGCGGTCCTTGTGGCGCACGACCTGGCGGTCCAGCTTGTCCATCAGCTGGTCGATGGCCGCATACATGTCCTCGTGAGCCTGTTCGACGAAGATGTCGCGGCCCTTGACATGCAGCGTCACCTCGGCCTTCTGCCGTCGTTCCTTTTCCTTCAGCTTTTCAACGCTCAGCAACACGTTGACGTCCACCACCTGGTCGAAGTGTCGAGTGACGCGGTCCAGCTTAGTGAGCACGTACTCTCTCAAGGCCGGCGATACGTCGAGATGATGGCCGCTGATCGTCAAGTTCATCGGAACCTCCTTTGCGAGGGGTGGGAGACAAGGACCCGGGCCGAGGCAGCCCGGTCGAACCCATCTTGCTCCCGTTGCAGGGTGATGACAAGCGGGTAGGCCGACGGCAAAGGGGGCTACGCTGTGCCTTTGTTCACCGCCCGGGCCCGACGGCCGGCTTGGCCATGAAATTGCTTGCATCCGTCGCATGAGCCCGCCTTCTTCACTGATCGTCCACGATGCCACCCTGCCCGACGGACGGCGCGGCATGCAGATCCTGGTGGAAGACGGCCGCATCGTTGCCGTTGGCGTGCAGTTGAGCGCGCTGCCTGGCACGCAGGTGCTCGACGCCCAGGGCTGGCTGCTGAGCCCGCCCTTCGTCGACGCGCATTTCCACATGGATTCCGTGCTCAGCCACGGCATGCCACGGGTGAATGCCAGCGGGACCCTGCTCGAAGGCATCGCGCTGTGGGGTGAACTGAAGCCCTTGCTCACCGAAGAGGCCATCGCCGAGCGTGCGCTGGACTACTGCGACTGGGCCGTGGCGCGCGGTCTGCTGGCCATCCGCAGCCATGTCGATGTCTGCGACCCGCGCCTGCTCGCGGTGCGTGCGCTGCTCGAAGTGAAGCGTCGCGTCGCGCCCTACCTGCAACTGCAGCTGGTGGCCTTTCCGCAGGACGGGCTGCTGCGCAGCCCCGGGGCGCTGGCCAACCTGAAGCAGGCCCTGGCGCTGGGCGTGGACGTGGTCGGCGGCATCCCCCACTTCGAGCGCAGCATGGCCGAAGGCGCCGAGAGCGTGCGCCTGCTGTGCGAGCTGGCGGCCGAGCGCGGCCTGCGCGTGGACATGCACTGCGACGAAAGCGACGACCCGCTGTCGCGCCATGTCGAGACGCTGGCTTTCCACACGCAGCGGCTCGGAATGCAGGGGCGGGTGACCGGCTCGCACCTCACCTCGATGCACTCGATGGACAACTATTACGTCAGCAAACTGTTGCCCTTGATGGCCGAAGCCGGCCTGCACGCGGTGGCCAACCCGCTGATCAACATCACCCTGCAGGGTCGCCACGACAGCTACCCCCGGCGCCGCGGCATGACGCGAGTGCCCGAACTGCTGGCCGCCGGCGTCAACGTCGCCTTCGGTCATGACTGCGTGCTCGATCCCTGGTACTCGTTCGGATCGGCCTGCATGCTGGAGGTGGCGGCGATGGGCCTGCACGTCGCGCAGATGACCGGCAGCCGCGGCCAGCGGCAGTGCTACGACGCGGTCACCTCGAACGCCGCGCGTGCGCTCGGGCTGGAAGGCTATGGCCTGGGCGTGGGCTGCCGCGCCGATTTCGTGCTGCTGCAGGCGCGCAGCCCGGAAGAGGCCCTGCGCCTGCGGGCACAGCGCCTGGCCGTGGTCAGCGGGGGCCGGCTCGTCTCGCGCATGGCGCCGGCCACCGCCCAGCTGGCGCTGCCCGGGCGTCCAGGCCACGTGGATTTCATGCGACAGGCCGCTGGCTAGAATGAATCGAACATGACCTGCTGCACTTCATGAAACTCATCGGTTCACTGACCAGTCCCTACGTGCGCAAGGTCCGCATCGTCATGGCCGAGAAGAAGCTCGACGCGCAGCTGCTGCTGGAAGACGTCTGGGGTTCTGAGGCCATTCTCAAGAGCAATCCGCTGGGCAAGGTGCCTTGCCTGGTGCTCGACGGCGGCGAGGCCATCTTCGATTCGCGCGTCATCGTCGAGTACCTGGACACGCTCAGCCCGGTGGGCAAGCTGATCCCGGCTTCGGGTCGCGAGCGCACCGAAGTGCGCACCTGGGAAGCCCTGGCCGACGGCATCCTCGACGCCAGCGTGCTGGCCCGCATGGAAGCCACCTGGACCGGGCGCAGCAGCGAACAGCGCTCGCAGGCCTGGATCGACCGTCAGATGAGCCGCGTCCATGCCGCCGTGAAGGCCATGGCCTCGGGCCTGGGCGACAAGCCTTTCTGCATGGGCATCCATCTGACGCTGGCCGACGTGGCGGTGGGTTGCGCACTCGGGTATCTCGACTTCCGCTACCCGCAGATCGACTGGCGCGGTGAACACGCCAATCTCGCCAAGCTGCACGACAAGCTGGCCCTGCGCCCCAGCTTCATCGACACCGCCCCGCCACAGGCCTGAACCCCGCGGGCTTCAGCCCATGACGCTCGTGACGTCCCCGGCCGCCGTGATGTCGGGGCCCGCGGGCGCAGGGACCCGGGAATTCGCCCCCGCCGCCTGCCAGCTGTGGCTGTCGGCCAGTGGCCAGTAGTCGCCGAACACCCGGTGTGGCCAGGGCTCGCGACCGGCCGCGGCGCTGAGCAGCTGCCCGGGCTTCAGGAAGGTCAGGTGGTTGGCCAGCAGCCGCACGTCGTGGTCGGCGCGACGGCGCACGATGTGCGCCGCGGTGATCTCGCCAGGGTGCTGCAGGCCCGCGGCCTGCACCAGTTCCTTCAGCGCCAGCAGCGTGTTCTCGTGGAACTTCCACACCCGCTCGGTCTTGTCGCCCACGACCAGGGCCTTGGCGCGTTGCGGGTCCTGCGCCGTCACCCCGGTGGGGCAGTTGCCGGTGTGGCAGGTCTGCGCCTGGATGCAGCCCAGCGCGAACATGAAGCCGCGCGCGGCGTTGCACCAGTCGGCGCCCAGCGCCATGGCACGCGCGATGTCGAAGGCGCTGGTCACCTTGCCCGCGCAGCCCAGCTTCACGTGGTGCCTGAGTCCCAGGCCGACCAGGGTGTTGTGCACCAGCAGCAGGCCTTCCTGCAGCGGCGCGCCGACGTGGTCGATGAATTCCAGCGGCGCCGCGCCGGTGCCGCCCTCGGCCCCGTCGACGACGATGAAGTCCGGGTACACGCCCAGCTCCAGCATCGCCTTGGCGATCGCGAACCATTCCCAGGGGTGGCCGATGCACAGCTTGAAGCCGGTGGGCTTGCCGCCGGAGAGCCGTCGCAACCTGTCGACGAACTGCAGCAGGCCGGCCGGCGAGTCGAAGGCGCTGTGGCTGGCGGGGCTGACGCAGTCCATGCCCACCACCACGCCGCGCGCGGCGGCAATCTCGAAGGTGACCTTGGCCCCGGGCAGCACCCCGCCATGGCCGGGCTTGGCGCCCTGGCTCAGCTTGACCTCGATCATCTTCACCTGCGGGTCGCGCGCGTTGCGGGCGAAGGCTTCCTCGCTGAAGCGACCCAGCTCGTCGCGGCAGCCGAAATAGCCGCTGCCGATTTCCCAGATCAGGTTGCCGCCGTGCTGGCGGTGGTACTCGCTGATCGAGCCTTCGCCGGTGTCGTGGGCGAAGCCGCCGCGGGCCGCGCCGGCGTTCAGCGCCAGGATGGCGTTGGCGCTGAGCGCACCGAAGCTCATGGCCGAAATGTTGAACACGCTGGCACTGTAGGGCTGGGTGCAGCCGGTGCCGCCGCTGCCGATGCTGATGCGGAAGTCGTGGCTGGGCAGGGTGGTCGGGGCCATCGAATGGTTCAGCCATTCGTAGCCAGCCGCGCCGACGTCGAGCTGGGTGCCGAAAGGCCGCTTGTCGGGCTGCCCCTTGGCGCGCTGGTAGACCAGGCTGCGCTGCTGGCGCGAGAAGGGCGTGGCCTCGGTGTCGCTCTCGATGAAGTACTGGCGGATCTCCAGGCGGATGAACTCCGCCAGGAAGCGCAGGTGGCCGATGACCGGATAGTTGCGCAGCACGGCATGGCGGTGCTGGCGGGTGTCGCGCCAGCCCAGCAGCACCAGGAACAGGCAGATCAGCGCGATGCCGCCGCCCAGCCCGAAGGCCACCCAGGTGAACAAGGCCAGCATCAGCCCCACGCCGCACGCCGCCCAGACGGTGTAGCGCACCGGAAAATGCCTGTCGATCTTGTGCAGCCATTCGTGCATGGGGGGTGCCTCCTGCCGGGGGTCTCGCGCGGTCTGTGCGGCGGGCCCGGCTTGTTCGTGTCGCGCGATGCTAGCCGCGCTGGCGGCCGTCGGCGCTTCAAGATGCAAGGTGCTTGCGGCGCAGTTCGCCGGCGTGGGCCCGGCCGGGCGATGGCTATACTTTCAGCCATCAGCGCTGATTTGCTCCGGCTTGCGGGCGCTCTACAAATGCCGCTAAACAGGGACCGTCCGTGGAATCCATGACCCGGTGTCCGTGAACAGGCGGCGCCGGGTTTTTTGTTGCCAACATGCCTACGATCGGTCTCGTCTCCCCGCAGCAGATGCATTTCGCAGAACCGCTGCGCCTGCGCAGCGGCGCGGTACTCGCCGACTACACGCTGGCCTTCGAGACCTACGGCACGCTCGACGCCGAGGCCGGCAACGCCGTGCTGGTGTGCCACGCGCTGAATGCCAGCCACCATGTGGCCGGCACCTGGCCCGACGGCAGCCGCGGCTGGTGGGACAACCTGGTGGGCCCGGGCAAGCCGCTGGACACCGACCGCTTCTTCGTCATCGGCGTCAACAACCCGGGCTCGTGCTTCGGGTCCACCGGCCCGATGCACCTGAACCCCGCCACCGGCCGGCCTTACGGCGCAGCGTTTCCGGTGATGACGGTGGAAGACTGGGTCGACGCCCAGGCCCGGCTGGTGCAGCGCCTGGGCATCACGCAACTCGCGGCGGTGGTGGGTGGCAGCCTGGGCGGCATGCAGGCGCTGGCCTGGACGCTGCGCCACCCGCAGGCCGTGCGCCATTGCGTGGCCGTGGCCACGGCGCCGAACCTCAGCGCGCAGAACATCGCCTTCAACGAGGTCGCCCGCCGCGCCATCGTCACCGACCCGGAATTTCACGGCGGCGACTTCTACGCCCATGGCGTGGTGCCGCGCCGCGGGCTCACGGTGGCCCGCATGATCGGCCACATCACCTACCTGAGCGACGACGCGATGGGCGCCAAGTTCGGCCGCCAGCTGCAGAACCTGGCCAGCGGCGGCAAGGGCGGCCTGGCCTTCAGCACCCAGGACGTCGAGTTCCAGATCGAGAGCTACCTGCGCCACCAGGGCGACAAGTTCAGCCAGTACTTCGACGCCAACACCTACCTGTTGATCACGCGTGCGCTGGACTACTTCGACCCCGCCCTGGACCACGGCGGCGACCTCGCCCGCGCCTTCGCCGTGGCGCGCGACAAGCGCTTTCTCGTCGTCAGCTTCACCACCGACTGGCGCTTCGCCCCGGCGCGCTCGCGCGAGATCGTCAAGGCCCTGGTCGACAACGCCATCGACGTGAGCTATGCCGAGATCGACGCGCCTCAGGGCCACGACGCCTTCCTGCTGGAAGACCCGCGCTACCACGGCGTGATGCGCGCCTACTTCGACCGCGTGGCCCGGGACTGAAGACGATGTCGGAACGCCAGGACCTCGAGATCATTGCCGACCTGGTGCCGGCCGGCTCGCGCGTGCTCGACCTGGGCTGCGGCGACGGCGAGCTGCTGGCCCTGCTGCGCGACCGCAAGGGCTGCAGCGGCTACGGCATCGAGTTCGCCGACGCCAACGTGTACCGCGCGGTGCAGCGCGGTGTCAGCGTCATCCAGCTCAACCTGGAAGACGGCCTGGCGCTGTTCGACGACCACAGCTTCGACGTGGTGCTGCAGCTCGACACCCTGCAGAACCTGCGCAACACCGAGGTGCTGCTGAAGGAAACGGCACGCGTCGGCCGCATCGGCATCGTCAGCTTCCCGAACTTCGCGCACTGGCCGAACCGGCTGCACGTGCTGGGCGGGCGCATGCCGGTGACGAAGGTGCTGCCCTACCAGTGGTACGACACGCCCAACGTGCGCGTGGGCACCTACGCCGACTTCGAAGTGCTGGCGCAGCGCAGCGGCCTGAAGGTCACCGACAGCTTCGGTCTGCAGGCCGGGCAGGTGGTGCGGCGCTGGCCGAACCTGCTGGCCAGCGTGGCCGTCTTCCGGTTCGAACGCGCGTAACGCGCGTTACGCGCGACGACGGGCGTCTGGCCTCAGCCGGCGGGCAGGCGCACCGTGAAGGTCGAGCCGTCGCCCAGGCGGCTGTGCACGCCGATCCGGCCGCCCATGGCTTCGGTGAGCTGGCGGCTCAGCGCCAGGCCCAGGCCGGTGCCGGGCACCGGCCCGCCCTGGGCGCCCAGGCGTTCGAAGGGGCGGAACAGGCGCGCGCACTGCGCCTCCGTCAGGCCGGGCCCGTTGTCGATGACCTGGATCAGCCAGTCGCCGCCCTCGGCGGACACCGTCACCCGCACCCAGCCACCGGCCGCGGGGTCGCCAGCGCGATGGTGGTACTTGATGGCGTTGGCCACCAGGTTCAGAAGCACCTGTTTCAGGCGCTTGCGGTCGGCGTGCAGCAGCAGGCCGGCAGGGGCGGCAGCGGCCAGGGGCTGGGGCCGCAGCGCCAGGCAGGCGCCCTGGGCGGTGGTGCCCATCAGGTCGCCCACCTCGGCCAGCAGGGGCCCCAGTTCCACGGTCTGCATCACCACCGGCAGCTCGCCGGTCTGGGCGCTGGACAGGTCGAGGATGTCGTCCATCAGGCCCAGCAGATGGCGCCCCGCGCCCAGCACCTGCTGCACCCAGCCGCGCTGGCGTGGTGGCAGGCTGCTCTCGAGTTCCAGCAGCTGCGAAAAACCCATGATGGCGTTCAGCGGCGTGCGCAGCTCATGGCTCACGCGCGACAGGAATTGCGACTTGGCCAGATCGGCCGCTTCGGCGCGGTCGCGGGCGATGAGCAGGTCTTCGGCCTGGCGCCGGGTGGTGATGTCGGTGTGCGTGCCGATCATGCGCAGGGGCTGGCCGTCGGCGCTGCGCGCGATGACGATGCCGCGCGACAGGATCCACTTCCACTGCCCGTCCTTGCAGCGCACGCGGTGTTCGTTCACGTAGCGCGGTGCCGCGCCGCTGAAGTGCTCGTCGCGGGCCTGGCGCATGGCGGCCACGTCGTCGGGATGGGTTCGTTCGTCCAGCGCCCCGGGGGTGTCCGGCAGTTCCCCGGGCTCGAAGCCGTAGAGGGCCTGGCAGGCCGGCGAGAGCTGCTCCACGCCGTCCTGGATGTGCCAGTCCCAGACGCCGTCTCCGCTGCTTTCGAGTGCCCGCTTCCAGAGCTCGCCGTTGACGCGCAGCTCGGCTTCGGCGCGCTTGCGGGCGGTGATGTCCAGCAGCAGGCCGATGCGGACCTCGCAGCCGTCTTCTGGCGGTGCCAGCCGGTTGGTCTGCTGGATCCAGACCTCGCGGCCGTCGCGGCGCAGGATGCGGTACTCGATGTCGAGCGGGCGCTGGGCATCGAAGGCGTGGCGGATGTCGGCGGCCACACGTTCGCGGTCGTCGGGGTGGCGCAGCCTGTGCACGGCGCGGGAATCGGCCAGCAGCTCGTCTGCCCTCAGCCCCAGCATGTCCTCGATGTTCGGGCTGATGAAGTCCACCGTCGAGGCGCCTTCGGGGCTGGTCAGCACGCGATAGCTGACGCCGGGCACCAGGTCGATGATCTGGCGCAGCTGCTGTTCGCTGCGGCGCAAGGCCTCGCGGTCGCGCACGCGGTCGGTGATGTCCTCGACCGTGCCTTCGTAGTAGAGCAGCCCGCCCTCCTCGTCACGCACCGCGTGGGCGTTTTCGCTGATCCACATGCGTTCGCGCGTCTTGTGGCGGAAGACCTCGCTTTCGAAGGCGGTGACGCGGCCTTGCTCAGCCATGAGGGCCTTGAACTGCTCGCGCCGTTGCGGCTGCACGTACCAGTCGTGGGCGATGTCGCGGACGCTGGCGAGGAGCTCGGCCTCGTCGGCAAAGCCGTTCATGCGCACCAGCGCCGGGTTGGCGCGCAACTGCCTGCCCTCGGCGGTGGTGCGGTAGGCGCCCACCGGCAGGAACTCGAACAGCGTGCCGAAGTCGTCGGCGCGCGCTGCCGGCACGGCGGGCTCGGCGTTCAATCGAGCGTGACCTCGCAGCGCACGGTGCCGGCCCGGTCGGCGGTCGCCGACAGCGCCACGGCCGTGCCGCGTGCGCCGCGCACCACCCATTCCACGACGGCCCGGTCGCCGGTGATGTCGCGGTTGGGCAGGAAGGCCTGCAGGCTGCTCTTCGGGGCATGGCCCTCGAGGTGGGCGCCGACCACCCGTTCACGTCCGCTCACCAGGCTGAGGCCCTCGGTCAGGTGAATGTTGAAGACGGTGCCGCGCACGGTCTTGCGCTCGCGTGCGCGCTGCGTCACGTAGGCCGGCAGGTAGCCGCTGTTGGCGACGGCGAAGCGCACGCGCCAGGTGTCGTCGCCTAAAGCGCGCACCTCGGTGCGCAGCACTTCGAGCTTGGGCAGGGACAGCGCGATCTGCTGCAGCCAGGCCGGGAAGCGCGCGGCCTCGCGTTCGCGCAGCGCCGGGGGCGGGTTGCGCCAGTAGTTCATCTTGTCCCAGCCGCCCAGCTCGACCATGCCCAGCTGCGGATGCTGGAAGGCATACCAGTCGACATGGGCCAGGCCGCCGCACTTTTCGTCGCTCCACTTCAGCAGCTTCAGGTCGTCTTCGGGCGGGTGGTTGCGATACCACTCGATCCACTTGTAGTCGCTGATGCCGGCTTCCTTGTTCGGCGACCAGATCTCCACGGTCCAGAACAGCGCGCCCAGGTGTTCGTAGACCCAGTCCTGGGTGCCGGTGATCACCTGCTTGGGGTGGTACTTGAAGTCGTGCCAGATGCTCACCGCCGGGTAGCCCGTGAGCTTCGCGCCGCTGTCGGACAGGCGCTGGATCATCCACAGGTCCTCGGGCGTGATGTCGTCGTCCTTGCACATGCCCGAAGGCCGCAGGATGACGCCGCTGTGGGTGTGGAAGCTCACCGCCGCGCCGATGTTGGGGTGGGCGGTGATGAAGTCCACCATCGCCCGCACCTCGGGTTCGCTGGTGGGGTAGGGGCCGGCACCCTGCTGCTCGCCTTCCTGGCGCCAGTGGGCGGGGAAGTTGCGGATCAGGTCCAGGCCTTCGCGGTCGGGGTTGACGCTGATCTTCAGGCCGTCGAAGTCGGTCAGCAGCCCTTCTGGCATGACGCGGAAATACTCGCCGCCGAACTCGCCGGGTTCGCGCGGCACCATCAGGCGCGGGTCGGCGCCGTGCTTCTTCCAGGTGCCGTGGGGGTCGGGCAGGCGCATGCTGAGCATGCGGCCGTCGCCGTCCACGTCCTGCACGGTCAGGCCTTCGACGGGCTGTTCGTCGTAGGGGTAGGGCCGGGTCGAGGACCGGATGTGGCGCGGCGCGTCGGCCAGCGCGAGCTCGGCGCCGTCGGGGTTCAACCGCGGCACCATGTAGACGACGCGGCTGTCGAGCAGCTCGCGGATGCCGCGGTCCTTGTCGTCCTGGCTGTCGTAGCCCGAGACCAGGGTGTGCAGCCAGTACAGGCAGGCGGTGCTGGCCGTCAGCTCGGCGGCGTGGATGTTGCCGTCGACCCAGAAGGCCGGCTTGTCGGTGTCGGCGCCGGTGGCTTCGTTGGTCAGCACCAGCAGCCAGATGTCGCGGCCTTCATGGCTCTTGCCGATGCTGCGCAGCTGCACCAGCCGGGGCACCGCGGCGGCGTAGTCCTGCAGCAGGCGCGTCAGTTCGGCATGTCGATAGAACTGGTCGAAACGGGGAACCGGGGTCGGGGGCATGGGAGAACAGCACAATCGAAACCACTATTTTGCGGGCGCCGCGCACGGAAAACCGATTTGGCCCACTCTCCTTCCACCGATCCTTCGGCCCCGCCGCAACAGCCGGCCACGCAGTCGGGGGGTGCGCCCGGGGCCGGCCTCGGGCGGGCGCTGCGGCAGTGGTGGCGCGGGCGGCGTCCCGGCGTGGTGGCTTACGGCTGGTTCCTGCCCGAGGAAGTGAAGGGCCTGCACGCTGCGCTGCTGGTGCCGACCCCTGGCCTGGCTCCGGCGCTGGACGACGCCACCTGGCGCGACCTGGAGCTCGGCCGCTACCTCGACGCTCTGGCACGCCACACCAGCCTGTTCGGCCGCCAGGTGTTGTTCCACCGCCTGCGTGTGAGCGCAAGGATGGCACCTGCGGAGCGACTGCAGGCACGGCTGCAGCCGCCGCAGCGCGACGCTGAACTCGATGCCGCCTGGGCGGCGCTGCAGCCGCTGCGCAGCGTCGACATCGACCTGGCCGGCCCGCTGTTCGCCGACGCCCTGCCGGTGGCGCCGGCCTGGGTGCGGCGGCTGTGGGCCGTGCCCTTGGCCTTCGTCGCGGCAGCAGCGCTGGCGGCGGCCGGCGCGGTGGCCGCCGCTGCGCTGCTGGGGGTGGCCACGCTGGTGGTGTCGGCGCGGGTGCAGATTGCGCTGCACGCGCCGCTGCAGCAGTGGCAGCGTCAGCGCCGGGCGGTGCTGGTGATGCTGCAGGCCAGCCTGGCCGCGGCTGCAGCCGGCGTGCACAGTCCGCTGCTGCAGCCGGTGCAGGCCCGCGCCGCGTCCACGCGTGCGCTGCTGCGTGCGCTCGGCCCGGGCTGGGCCGACCGCATTCCTGCGCTGGCCGAATACGCCAACCTGCTGGCCTTGACCCAGTACCGCCGCTGGGGCCGCGACATGGCGCGGCTGCAGGGGCAGCGCGCCGATCTGCAGCACGTGTTCCTCGCCGTGGCCGGGCTCGAGGCCGACCTGACGCTGCGCGGCCACCTGCGCCATGGCCCGGCCACCTGCCCGGCGCAGCCGGCCGAAGGCCGCAGCCTGGCCTTCGTCGACCTGGTGCACCCCTTGCTGGACGAGCCGCACGCCCTCTCGCTGCAGCTCGAGGGCCAGGGCGCGTTCATCACCGGCCAGAACGGCGCGGGCAAGAGCACCCTGCTGCGCAGCGTGGGCCTGAACGTCGTCGTCGGCCAGGCCTTCGGCTTCTGCTACGCGCACCAGGCCCGGGTGCCGCAGTTGCCGGTGGGCAGCAGCCTGCAGATCGAGGACTCGCTGGGCACCGCCACCAGCCTGTACATGGCCGAACTCGGGCGTGCACGCTGGCTTTGCAGCCTGGCGCTGCAGCCCGGTGGCGCCCTGCTGCTGGTCGACGAGATCTTCCGCGGCACCAACCCCCAGGAATCGATGGCCGCCACCGCGGCGCTGGCGCGCGAGCTGGCGGCCACCGCGCTGCTGCTGATGGCCACGCACCACCGGGCGCTCGCCCCGTGGCTGGCGCCGGTCCTGCTGCCCTGGTGCGTGGCGGTGGGCGAGGACGGCGCGCAGACGCTGCAGGCGGGTGTGCTGGCGCGCACCAACGGCCTGGCCATGCTGGCCGACTACGGGTTCAGCGAAGCGATGCGGGCCGATGCCGAGCGGGTGTTCGAAAGTCTGCAGGCTGGCCGTGACCTGAGTGCCGGGCCGGCCGAGCCTGCAGCCTCTTGATGCGGCTTCGCCCGTTCACCGCCACTTTTCGAACTTCTGCATCCGCGCCTCGAGGAGGCCGTCGATCTGCCGTTCGACACCCTCGCTTCGATACTGCTGCCCGTCGAACTTCATCAGTCCTGCAGGCAGGATCTCGTCCTCGATTCCCGGGAGCTTGTAGGGAACGGAAGACACCTTCGCCCGAAAAGCCAGGTCCCGCAAGCCATGGCTTGCCGTTGAAGCGACCGACAGCGTCAAGGACGCATCGTGCACCGCACCCTTGGACACCTCGTCAGAACAGCAGATGCAGCCTTCGAAGAACTGCCGCGACGACCGGTTCATGTCGAAGCCGGAGAGCACCGGCTGAAGCACCGGCCCGCGTTCCAGGAAAAGCCACAAGGCATTGCTCGATACACCTTCCCAGGCACAGCCGGGTTGCACGATGTTCATACGCACGCCGATCGCCCTGACGCCTTTCTTCAGGTCATAGCGGGCCGTATCAATGCTCAGGGAGCCGGCCCAGAAGAGATTGGTACCCCCGTCTTCCTGCAGCCTCGACACGTGCAGCGACAGCAGTCGCTGCTTCGCCCGATCCACCACCGCCACCGCGAAGCCGAGCTCTCTTTCTTCGCCGTCCGATGGCACCTTGTACGGGACGAAGAAGGTCGCCACGATGACCTGATCGGGATGGCCCGGTCTGTCCTTGCACACCAGGGCCAGCTCGTTCCACGCATGCTCTTTCTTGCGATCCAGGCCTTCGAAGGTGATCTTCTGCCGGTCGCCGAACGATTCGGCAAGAAGCTCCCGATCACAGGCCGCTTCGTCGGCGGAGCGGGACCAAGCCCAGGAACTCGAGGCCAGCAGGACGAACATCAGCAGGACCGCCCTGAGCAGTTGGTCCCCGATCGAGGTGTTGGATCCCACGGCGCGCCTCAGGCTGTGAATTCTCTCGATCCTACTGACCCTTGAACAGGCCCTGGAAGTGGCGCGACACCGGCAGCGTTTCGGGCCTGCCGCGCAGCGTCAGGTGCATGCTGCCTTCGTCGACACGCACCGCCGCGGCGATGTGGCGGTGGTTGACGATGACGCTGCGGTGCACCTGCCAGAACATGCCGTCGTCCAGCTGCGCCAGCAGCTCCTTCAGCGGGGTGCGGATCAGGGCGTCGCCGCCCGGCTTGTCGTCCTTCACATCGCCTTCGAAGACGACGCGCGTGTAGCGGCTGTCGCTCTCGAAGTACACCACCTCGTCGGTGCGGATCAGCCGCACCTCGCGCCCGACGCTGGCCTGCAGCACGTGCAGCGGTGGGCGCCGGGCAGGGCCGCCCTGGCCCTGCAGCTGTGCCAGCAGGTCCTGCAGCAGGGGCGCTGTCGGCCTGGCGCCGGCCAGCCGGCTGCGCTGGTGCAGCCTGGCCACGGTCTGCGCCACGCGCTCGGGGTCCACCGGCTTCATCAGGTAGTCCACCGCACCGGCGTCGAAGGCGGCGAGCGCGTGGTCGCCGAAGGCCGTGACGAACACCACCTGCGTGCCCGGGCCGATGCGCCGGGCGACGTCGATGCCGCTCAGCCCAGGCATGCGGATGTCGAGGAAGCACACCTGCGGCTCGTGCTCGAGATAGGCGTCCCAGGCGTCGACGCCGTTGCTGGCCTCGGCCACGATCTGCAGCGCCGGCCAGGCCTGCTGCAGGGCCAGCCGCAGCTGGGCGCGGGGCGCCTCCTCGTCGTCGGCGATCAGGGCGGTGGTGGGCATGTGCAGGGTTCTCGGTTCAGGCAGGGTTTGCGGCCGGCAGCGGGTGCGGCACAGGCCATTCGATGCGTGCTTCGCAGCCGCCGCCCGGCGCGTCGCGCAGGCTCAGCCGCGCGGTCGGGCCGAAGGCCTGCAACAGGCGCACGCGGGTGTTGCCCAGCCCCAGGCCGTCGCCGGCGCCGGGCGCACGACCGGGGCCGCTGTCGTGCACGCTGAGCCAGGCCAGACCGGCTTCGGTGCCAGCCCGCACCCGGACTTCGGCGCCTTGCAGGCTGCCCTGCACGCCATGCTCGACGGCGTTCTCGACCAGGGTCAGCAGCAGGCCCGGCGGCACCTGCAGTTCGGCCACGGCGGCATCGAGCTGCACGCTGTAGCGCAGCCGCTCGCCCAGGCGCAACTGCATCACCGCCAGGTAGCGCTGCACGGCTTCGGCTTCGTCGCCCAGGCGCAGCCGTTGGCGGTTGAAGAGCGGCAGCGTGGCGCGCAGGAAGGCGCTCAGGTCGGCCAGCAGCGGCGCGGCGCGCGGGTCGCCTGTCTGCACCCAGTGCTGCAGCGAGGCCAGGGTGTTGAACAGGAAGTGCGGCTGGATCTGCGCGCTGGCCAGCTGGCGGGCCATGTCGGCGGCATGTTCGCGTTCTGCCAGCTCGCGCAGCCGGGCGGCGATCTGTTCGCTGCGGTAGGCGGTCAGGAACCACAGGCCGGTGTGGCCGACGGTGATGAGGCCCACCGTCACGGCGGCCAGCCAGCGGCCCGCTTCTGACCGGGGCTGGCCGAGCCCCACCGCCAGCACGGCCACGAGGCAGAGCACGCCCAGCGGCCACATCGTCTGGTTCAGCAGGCGCCGTTCCGGTCGCCACCACAGCCGCCGGGCCAGGGTGCCCAGCACCACGAGGCCGCCCGCCAGCAGGCCCGTCACGGGCGCCAGCAACGGAGGCGGCACGCTCTGCAGCAGGGGGAAGGTCATGAGGACGCCCATGAGGCTGACCATGAACACGAGGGTGCGGCTGGGCGCGTCGCGGCCGGCGCGTGCCAGTTCATCGGCGCTGAAGACGCGCACCGGCCCGGGGTTCCACAGCTGCGACCAGTCGATGCGGTCGCGCGCGGGCGCCACGCCTGCAGGCGTGGCCGCGCACCAGGGGCTGCGCAGGGCGCGCCGCCACACGCTCATGCGCCAGGCTCCGGGTGTGCCGCGGCGCTGCGCACGTCGATGCAGGCGATGGTGCCGGGTTGGCGGTCGGCCAGCGTCAGCTGCGCACGCGCGCCGAAGTGGTGGGCCAGCCGCTGGCGGCAGTTCGTCAGGCCGGTGCCTTCCTGCCAGCCGGTCGTCAGTCCGGTGCCGTCGTCGCTGATGCTCAGGCGCCAGCCGTCTGCGGTGGTGGCGGCCCGGATGCACACCGTGCCGCCGGCCAGGGTCGGCGAGACGCCGTGTTCGACGGCGTTCTCCACCAGCGTCAGCAGCAGCCCGGGCGGCAGGGCCTGCGTGGCCAGTGCGGGGTCGAGGTCGATGACCACCTGCAGCCGGCTGCCCAGCCGCGCCTGCAGGATGGCCAGGTAGTGGCTGGCGAGCGCAGCTTCTTCGGCCAGCGTGGCCTGTTCGCGGGCGAGCAGTTCGGTGCTGCCGCGCAGGAAGGTCGACAGCGCGCGCAGCAGCGGCGCGGCGCGGGCGTCGGCCGTGTCCACCCAGTGCTGCACCGTCGCCAGGGTGTTGAAGATGAAGTGCGGCTGGATCTGCGCCTGCAGCAGGCGCAGCTGCGCTTCGGCCGCCTGGCGTGCGGCCTGGTCGCGTTCCTGCACCAGGCGCAGCGCTTCGAGCTCGCGCTCGCTGTGCTGGCGCTTGATCTGGGCCACACCCCAGGTCAGCGCCAGCAGCAGGGCCAGCAGCACCAGCACCACCGGGGTGGCGGTGATGGCGGCGTCGCGCAGCGCCTGCCACAGGGTGTCGCTCTGCAGGCTGCCGTGTCGCTGCCAGCGGCCGAACAGGAACCCGCAGGCCAGCCCCAGGTAGGCCAGCAGGAGCGAACCGGCGGCACCGCGCAGCAGGCGCCGGCCGGTGAATTTCTCCGGCTGCATCCAGGCCGCGAACAGGCCGACCGGCAGGCTCAGGCACACCGCCAGGCTGCACACCACGGCCGTCCACAGCGGCATGCCGGCAGCGCGCAGGCCCGCGGCGGTGGCAAGGATGGCCGCCACCAGCCCGAGCCACAGCCCCCAGGCCTGCCGGCTGTAGAGCCAGCGGTCGACGGCCTCGGCCTCGCTGCGCAGCGCCGGCGCCATCCGCGCGTAGTGCGGGGCAGCCCAGCGCGCATAGGCGCGCTGCAGGCGGTTGCCTTCGGACAGCGGCCTGCCGCCGCCGCGGCGGCTGGCCGTGACGCCGCGGGGCAGCGAGACCTGGGGCAGTTCCATCACGCCAGTGTAGGCAGCAGGCCGAGGCGCGGGGCGCCGGGTCGGGCAGGCTGCCGATTCCTTGCGGCGAACGGCCGGCATCAGCCGTTGAACAGCCGCCCGCCCTGGTAGACCCGCAGTTCGCCGGGCGCAAAGGCCTGCCAGGTCTCGTCGGCCGTCAACGGCTCGGTGGCGACCACGGCCACCCGGTCCTGCGGCGTGGTGTGGGCGGCGAAGTCGATGCTCAGGTCTTCGTCGGCCAGCCGCGCGGCGGTGAAAGGATGCCGGCGTTCGACCGAGTAGAGCCTGGTCGTGCCATAGGCCCAGAGCGCCTGGCCGTTGGACAGCAGCATGTTGAAGCTGCCATGCGCCGCCGGCCTGGGCAGCAGTTCACGCAGGGTGTGGCTCAGCTCGGCGATGCTGGGCACGCTGGCATGGGCCTTGGCCAGTTCCTGCATCAGCCAGCAGAACGCGCGTTCGCTGTCGGTGTCGCCCACGGGGCGAAAGGCGCCGTGCAGGTGCGGGCTGTAGTCCTTGAGGTCGCCGTTGTGTGCGAACACCCAGTGCCGGCCCCAGAGTTCGCGCACGAAGGGATGGCAGTTCTGCAGCGCCACCGCGCCCACCGTGGCCTTGCGGATGTGGGCGATGACGACTTCGCTCTTGATGGGGTAGCGCTTGATCATCTCCGCCACCGGGCTGCACAGCGCGCCGTCGCGGTCGATGAAGTGGCGCAGCCCGCGGTCCTCGAAGAAGGCGATGCCGAAGCCGTCCTTGTGTTCGCTGGCACGAGTGGCCAGGCCGGTGAAGCTGAACACCACGTCGGTGGGCGTGTTGGCGTTCATGCCCAGCAGCTGGCACATGGCGGGTGTCCGGCAGCGGTTCAGCGCGTCTGGCTGGCGGCGGTGATGGTGAGGTTGGGCTGCGGCAGGCAGTCGCCGCTGGGCAGCAATGCCGGGAAGCTCACGCAGGGTGCGCTGGTCATGGCGGTGACGACGGCGGTGCCGGAAGTGACCGTGCCCAGGACGGCGTAGCCGCGTTCGGTGGCGGTGCGGTCGAGCGACGGGTTGTCGACCAGGTTCACGAAGAACTGCGACGTGGCCGAGTTCGGTGCGTTGGTGCGCGCCATGGCCACCGTCCAGCGCAGGTTCGACAGGCCGGCGTTGTCTTCCAGCACGATGGCGGGGTTCGCGGTCTTCGGGGTCGGCACGTTGGTGCCCGGTGTCAGCGGGCCGGCATAGCCGCCACCCTGGATGACGAAGCCTGGCGAATTGCGGTGGAACACCGTGCCGACGTAGAAGCCCGAGTTCACGTAGTCCATGAAGTTGCGCACCGTCACCGGCGCCTGCGCCGGGTTGAGCGTGATGACGAAGCTGCCCAGGCTGCTGCTGCCGTTGCCCACCGTCAGCGTCACCTGGGGCGCGGGCACGGTGACCGGCACCGTGGCCATGACGAAGCCGCTGATGTCGCGCAGCACGCCGAGGGTGACCGTGCCCGAACTGGTGACCGTGCACTCGTAGTAAGCGGTGCTCGCGTTGCTTTCGAACGGCGCGGCGGTGAGACGGGTCACGCCGCTGCAGGCGTTCGACAGCACCGTGATGCCGTTGTCGAGCGCGCCGCCGTTGACCGTGAGGCGGATCTTCTGGCCGTAGGTGCCGGTGCCTGCGCCGCTGCCGAGCGTGCCGGCCGGCTGCGCGCTGGCGCCACTGACGGTGGGCACGACGGATTCGTCGCCGCCGCCGCAGCCGGCCGTGATCAGGGCGGCCAGGACAGTGACAGCCAGCAGCGGCAGGGAGCGTGGGGCGAGCGGGGCGGTCATGGCGGGTTTCCAGTCATTCGAACATCAGCTTGGTGATCCCGGAGAAGGTGAACAGGCGCCCCGGGTTCTGGGTTTCCTCGAGCACGCCCGACAGGCGGTTCAGGATGCGCGGGCTCTTGCGACCGCGCCAGATCACCAGGTCGGCCAGCCAGGGATGGTGGTTGACCCGGCTGGCGGTTTCATAAAGGTCGAACTGCGGCTTGATCCTGCGCAGCCCTTGGGCATGGTGCGCCTGCACGGCCGGGTCGTCGGCGCCGGTGTGGATGGCCTCGGCCGCGATCATGCCGGTTTCCATGGCCTTGCCGATGCCTTCGCCGCTGAAGGCATAGGTGCTGCCGGCGGCTTCGCCGGCCACGAGCATGCCCGGCCGCGACCAGCGTCCGCCCACCAGCGAGCAGCGCAGCGGCGCGCCTTTCAGTTCGCCTTGCAGCTGGCCGCCGGCCATGAGCTCGCGCGCCGGGGCGTAGACCTCGCAGAAGGCCTGGAAGAAGTCCTTCAGGTTGACGCTGTCGCGGCTGCCCTTGTTGCCGCGCGCGCTGCGCGTCTGGATGTGGCTGCCTGTGAGCCCCGCGCCGATGTTGAACAGGCCGCCCGGTGCCGGGAAGATCCAGCCATAGCCGCCGCGCATGCGCGGGTGCCAGACGATCTGCAGCTGCGTGATGCGGCCGACCAGACCTTCGTGCCTGACGTAGCCGCGCAGGGCCACGCCACTGGGGGTGTGGCGGTCGCACAGGCCGGCGGCCATCAGCGCGGCGGGCACGGCGCCTGTGGCCAGCACCGTCCAGCGGGCGCGGACCTCGTGGGTCGTGCCCTGCGGCCCGGCCTGCTTCAGGCGCGCACCCACGACACGGCCGTTCTCTTCCAGCGGGGCTTCGAACTTCACGGGGGTGGCCAGGACGGCCCCGGCGCGCTGCGCCGCGCGCACCAGGATGTGGTCGAGCTGCTTGCGCGGCAGCACCGACAGCTGCCCGGGGATGTCGACGTGGCCGCCACGCGGGCCGACGCAGCGCACGTGGCGCACGGGTGTGGCCAGGGCGGCGACCTCGTCGTACACGCCGAGGCGGCGGAATGCGGCGTGGGTGTCCGGGATGAGCCCGTCGCCGCAGATCTTGTCGCGCGGAAAGTCGTGCTGGTCGACCAGCAGCACGTCCAGGCCCTCGGCCGCCAGCTTTTGGGCGGCGGCACTGCCGGCCGGGCCGGCGCCGACCACGAGCACGTCGCAGCGCTCGGGCAGGTGGGGCAGACATGGCAGACAGGGCGGCGGCAGGGTGCTCATCGGCGCCGGATTGTAGGGAGCGCGAACCAGCGCGCGGCCCCGGCCTCCGCCCGCGGGATCAGCTGGCGGCGGCCACCATCGGGTTCTGCGCCGCCTTCAGGTTCAGCCGCGCCGCGTGCAGCAGCGGTTCGGTGTAGCCGCTGGGCTGTTCCTTGCCCTTGAACACCAGGTCCAGCGCGACCTGGAAGGCCAGGTGGGTGTCTTCATGGTCGGCCATCGGCCGGTAGAGCGGGTCGCCGGCGTTCTGCCTGTCGACCACGGCCGCCATGCGGCGGAACGCAGCATGCACCTGTTCCGTGTTGATGATGCCGTGTGTTAACCAGTTGGCGATGTGCTGGCTGCTGATGCGCAGTGTGGCGCGGTCCTCCATCAGACCGACGTTGTGGATGTCGGGAACCTTGCTGCAGCCCACGCCCTGGTCGACCCAGCGCACCACGTAGCCCAGGATGCCCTGGACGTTGTTGTCCAGCTCCTGCTGGATCTCGGGTGGCGTCCAGAACGGCAGCAGCGCCACGGGCACCTGCAGCATGGCGTCCAGCAACGCCTGCTCGACCCTTGCAGCCTTGCCGCTGAACGCAAATTCCTCCATGGTGATCTGCAGCGCGGCGACGTCGACCTGGTGGTAGTGCAGCGCGTGCAGCGTCGCAGCGGTGGGGCTGGGCACCCAGGCGGTGTTGGCGCCGGCCTGCGGGTGCGCCACCTTTTCCTTCAGCATGTCGGCCATCAGGTCGGGCATGGCCCACATGCCCTTGCCGATCTGGGCGCGCCCGCGCAGCCCACAGGTCAGGCCGACCTGGACGTTGTTGAACTCATAGGCGCGCAGCCAGTTGGTCATCTTCATGCGCGGCTTGCGCACCATCGGGCCGGCGTGCATGGCGGTGTGGATCTCGTCGCCGGTGCGGTCGAGAAAGCCCGTGTTGATGAAGGCCACGCGGCTGCTGGCGGCCTGGATGCAGGCCTTCAGGTTCAGGCTGGTGCGGCGCTCCTCGTCCATGATGCCCAGCTTCACGGTGCTGTCAGGCAGGCCCAGCAGCTGTTCGATGCGTGCAAACAGTTCGCTGGCGAAGGCCACCTCGGCCGGGCCGTGCATCTTCGGCTTGACGATGTAGATGCTGCCGCTGCGGCTGTTGCGGATGCCTCCGGGCGCCCGCCTCAGGTCGTGCAGGGCGATGGTGGTGGTGACGACGGCGTCGAGGATGCCTTCGGGGATTTCGTGCTTCTGGCCCTGGGCATCGGTCCAGAGCACGGCCGGGTTCGTCATCAGGTGGCCGACATTGCGCAGGAACATCAGGCTGCGGCCATGCAGGCGCACTTCGCCCTTGGGCGACTGGTAGACGCGGTCGGGGTTGAGCCCGCGCGTGAAGGTGCGGCCGTTCTTGCGCACGTCTTCCGTCAGCGTGCCCTGCAGGATGCCGAGCCAGTTGCGGTAGCCCAGCACCTTGTCCTCGGCGTCGACGGCGGCCACGCTGTCTTCGAGGTCGAGGATGGTGGACAGGGCGGCTTCCAGCACCACGTCGGCCACGCCGGCGGCGTCGCTGGCGCCGATGGCGGTGCTTCGGTCGATGCGGATGTCCACGTGCAGGCCATTGTGCTTCAGCAGCACCGAACTCGGCGCCGGGGCACTGCCCTGCCAGCCCACCAGTGCGCCGGCGTCGGCCAGTCCGGTGTGCATCTCGCCCTTGAGTCCGACGACGAGCCGGCCGTCGACCACGGCATAGCTGCTCGCGTCGACATGGCTGCCCTGGGCCAGCGGGAAGGCCTGGTCGAGGAAGCGGCGGGCGTAGGCGATGACACGTGCGCCGCGCGCGGGGTTGTAGCCCCCGGCCTTGCCCGCGCCGTCTGTTTCGGAGATGGCGTCGGTGCCGTAGAGGGCGTCGTACAGGCTGCCCCAGCGCGCGTTGGCGGCGTTCAGCGCGTAGCGGGCGTTGAGGATGGGCACCACCAGCTGCGGGCCGGCCTGCAGCGCGAGTTCATCGTCGACGTTCGACGTGCTCACGGTGAAGGGCGCGGGCGTGGGCTGCAGGTAGCCGATGCGCTCGAGGAAGGCGCGGTAGGCCGCCAGATCGCTGATCGGGCCGGGGTGGGCGCGGTGCCAGGCATCCAGCTCGGTCTGCAGGCGGTCGCGCTCGGCCAGCAGCTCGGCGTTGCGCGGCGCCATCTTTGCGACGATGGCATCGAAGCCGGCCCAGAAGTGCGCAGGCGTGATGCCGGTGCCCGGCAGGGCCTCGTTCTCGATGAAGTCGTGCAGGGCGTTGGCGACGAACAGGCTGTGGCAGGGGATGCGCATGGTGGAGTCCTCGGGCGGGTTCAGTTCGAAACGGGAAGTAGGTCGAGCACTGCCCGCAGGCTGGTGCCGATGTGCGTGGGCTCGGTGCCCAGGTGTTCCAGCGGCAGCCCGGCGCGGTTCACCCACAGCGTGGTGTAGCCGTGCCAGGTGGCGCCGATGGCGTCCCAGCCGTTGCTGGAGACGAACAGGATGTCGCGGGCGGGCAGGCCCAGGGTCTGCGGTCCCAGTGCGTAGGCGGCGGGGTCGGTCTTGAAGCGCTGCACCCCGTGCACGCTGATCACGTGCTGCAGCAGGCCGTCGAAGCCGGCGCTCTTCGTGGCCACGGCCAGCATGTCGGGGTCGCCGTTGCTCAGGATGCCGGCTGGAATGCTGCGGCGCTGCAGCTCGGCCAACACCTCGCGGTTCTCGGGGAAGGCGCTGAGGTGGCGGTACTGGTTCATCAGCCGGTCTTCGGCCGCGGCGTTCATGTCGAGCTTCAGGCGCTGCGCCGCGAAGCGCAGGCCGGCCCGGGTGAGCTCCCAGAACGGCTGATAGCGGCCGGCCATGGTCAGGAGCCGCGTGTAGTCGATCTGCTTGTCGCGCCAGAGCGTGGCCAGGGCCTCGCCCCGGCCCGGAAACAGCTGCTCGGCCGTCAGTCCGACGCTGTAGACGTCGAACAAGGTGCCGTAAGCGTCGAAGAGGACGGCGCGGGGCTGGGAGGGTGACTTGGCCATGCCCGCAGTCTATTCAAGACCGGCTTCGCTATTAACTACCGAAAGAGTGATGGATTCGTGCGGATTCAGTGCATAGTCTGACGCCATGGCGCGGCTCAAGCAGATCGAATCCTTCGTTTCGGTGTCCACGCGCGGCAGCCTCACGGCCGCCGCCCATGCCGAGGGCGTGGCGCCCGCGGTCATCGGCCGGCGCATCGACGCGCTCGAGGAGCGTCTGGGGGTGAAGCTGCTGGTGCGCACCACGCGCCGGCTCACGCTGACCCACGAGGGCAGTGCATTCCTGGAGGACTGCCAGCGCTTCCTGGCCGACCTGACCAATGCCGAGGCCAGCGTCAGCGCCGGCGGCGTGAAGGCCAGCGGCCACCTGCGCATCACCGCCCCGGCCGGCTTCGGCCGCCGCCATGTGGCGCCCCTGGTGCCCGGCTTCCTGGCCCAGCACCCGGACGTGAGCCTGTCGCTGAACCTCAGCGACCGGGTCGTGGACATCGTCAATGAAAGCGTCGACTGCGCCATCCGCGTCGGCGACCTGCCCGACAGCAGCCTGGTCAGCGTGCGCCTGGCCGACAACCGCCGCCTGTGCGTGGCCACGCCCGACTACCTTCAGAAAGCCGGCATCCCCCAGACCCCGGCCGACCTGGCCCGCCACCAGTGCCTGACGCTGAGCAGCGACGCCAGCCAGACCCGCGGCTGGGCGTTTTCAGTCGACGGCGAGGTGACGCACCTGCGCCCGAGCGGCCGGCTGGACTGCAGCGACGGCCAGGTGCTGCACCAGTGGTGCCTTCAGGGCCTGGGCATCGCCTGGCGCAGCACCTGGGAGGTGGAGCAGCACCTGGCGCAGGGCCGCCTGCAGGCGGTGCTGGAGAACTTCCAGGCGCCGCCCAATGGCATCTACGCCGTGTTTCCGCAGCGCAAGCACCTGCCGCTGCGGGTGCGGCTGTGGATCGATTTCATCAAGCACAGCTACGGCGACCCGGCCTACTGGCACCGGGCCGTCGAGCGCTGAGCTGCCGGGCTCAGCTCTTGGCCGGGCCGCCGTCGGCGGTGCACTTCTTGATGTGGCTGGTCTTGGCAGCACCCGCGAGCTTCTTGTCGGTGGCGCTCTTCTCGCAGGCCTCGGCCACCGGGCTGGCGGCGCCGGCGTCCTTTTCGCACTTCTTGACGAAGCTGGTCTTGGCCGCGCCGTTGAGCTTCTTCTCGGTGGCCTGGGCCTCGCAGGTGGCGGCGGCGAAGGCCTGGCTGGCGAACAGCGACAGCGACAGGATGGCGGCGGTGATCAGGGTCTTGTTCATGGTGTTCTCGGGCAGGGTTGGCAAAGTTGCCGAAGGGCATTGCAGCAGAGCGGCAGGGCTTCGGCAATCCATGAACGCGCGGGGACGCGCGGCGGCCGACCTCCGGCCCGGCCCGGGCTAGAGGATCCGCCGCGGGTGGGCCAGCGCCTCGTGGGCCGAGTGCAGCCGTCGCACCAGCACCCGGATGAAAGCGACGTCGAACAGATGCCGTGCCGACAGCGAGAGCTGCTGCATGGTTTCCGGCGTGAAGGCCAGGGTGGTCGCGGGCTGCGACACCAGCAGGTCGGCGGTGTGCACGCGCAGGTCGGGGCTGGGGGCCAGATAGGCCATCTCGCCCACCGAGGTGCCGGCACCCAGGGTGGCCACCTTGCTCCCGTCGCGATAGACGTCGACCTGGCCCTGCGTGACGATGTGGAAGGCGTTGCCCTCTTCGCCCTTCTTGAACAGCGCCGCGCCGAAGCCATGGCGTTGCCACTTGGCGCGGTGCACCACCTCCCAGAGCTCGACATCGCCGAAGCCGGCGAAGAAGTCGAGCGAGCGCAGCAGCGTGAAACGCTCGGAGTCCAGCACTTCCTGCAGCGGCCCGCGCTGGGCCTGCTGGTGCGACACCAGGGTCGACAGGGCCTGGGAAAACTCGTCCCAGTCGGCCGGCCGGTCGCTGCGGCTCTTGGCCAGCCCGCGCTCGATCAGGGCCTGCAGCTGCGGCGAGATGCCCTCGCGAAGCCTGGCCAGCGGCGGCGGCTTGGCGTTGTAGATCTGGTTCATGATGGCCGGCTGGGTCTGCCCGTCGAAAGGCGGCCGGCCGGCCAGCAGGTGGAAGAGCACCGCCGACAGGGAATAGATGTCGGCGCGACAGTCCAGGGCGTCGCCGTCCAGCTGTTCGGGCGACATGTAGGCCAGGCTGCCCACCCTGAACACCTGGGTGTGGTCGGCGCCGAGGTTGAAGACACTGCCGAAGTCGGTGATCTTGACCTCGGTGATCTGCTCGCCGTCCAGCATCACCATCAGGTTGGCAGGCTTGACGTCGCGGTGGATCAAGCCCTGCTTGAACACGTAGCCCAGGGCCATGGCGCACTTGAAGCCGATCTCGATGACGGTGGCCAGCGGCAGCAGCGCGTCGGCGCGGCAATAGCGGCGCAAGGTCACGCCCTTGACGTATTCCATCACCAGGTAGGGCGCGGCCGGGTCGTCGACGGCGTCGAGGATCTGCACCACGTTCGGGTGGTTCAGCCGGCCGACCAGGGCCGCCTCGGCAGCGAAGAAGCGCTGCTGGAAATGCGTCTCGCGGGCGTCTTCTTCGAGCAGGTTGCGGCGCACGCGCTTGATCGCCACGTCCTGCCCGCGGAACGGGTCGAAAGCGAGGAAGACCTCGCTGGTCGCGCCTTCGCCCAGACGCCCCTTGATGCGGTACTTGCCGATCATCGCGGGCAGGTCGGCGCCTGCCGGGCGGGCAGGCGGGGGCAGGGGGGTCAGGTCACGGGCGGCCACGCCCGGGATGTTGGCCCCAGGCGGCCGGGCGCGGTGGCCCGAACAGGCGCCATTACCGGTGCCTAAATCACGACCGGGGCGAAAAGTAGAATTCGCACCCATGATTCAAGCCAAGCAGGAATTGCTGCAGGCCCTGGCTGCGGCCCTGGGCGAACTTCCTCTGCCCGAAGGCACGGCCCCGCCCGTGGCGGCCTTCGAAAGCCCGAAGCAGGCGGCGCACGGCGACTTCGCCATCACCGCGGCCATGGGGCTGAGCCGTGCGCTCCGCCAGAACCCGCGCGAACTGGCCCAGACCCTGGTCCAGGCCCTGCAGCGCCAGCCCGCGGTCCAGCGCTGGGTGCAGGCGCTGGAAATCGCCGGCCCCGGCTTCATCAACCTGCGCCTGTCGGCCGCTGCCAAGCAGGCCGTGGTGGCCGAGGTGCTGGCCGCCGCCGACGGCTTCGGGCGGCAGCCCGCCAGCGGCCGGCGCGTGATGGTGGAGTTCGTCAGCGCCAACCCCACCGGCCCGCTGCACGTGGGCCACGGCCGCAACGCGGCGCTGGGCGACAGCATCTGCAACCTGCTGCAAAGCCAGGGCGCCGAGGTGCTGCGCGAGTTCTATTACAACGACGCCGGCGTGCAGATCAACAACCTGGGACTCTCGGTGCAAAAGCGCCTGCAGGGCTTCAAGCCCGGCGACGCCGAATGGCCCGAGCAGGCCTACAACGGCGACTACATCGCCGACATCGCCGCCGACTACCTGGCCCGCAAGACGGTGAAGTCCGACGACCGCGAGTTCACCGCCAGCGGCGACCCGGACGACCTGCAGGCCATCACCCAGTTCGCCGTGGCCTTCCTGCGCCACGAGCAGGACCTGGACCTGCGCGCTTTCGGCGTGCACTTCGACCATTACTTCCTGGAAAGCAGCCTGTACGGCAGCGGCCGTGTCGACGACACCGTGCAACGCCTCGTGGCCAGCGGCAAGACCTTCGAAGACGGCGGCGCGCTGTGGCTGCGCACCACCGAGTACGGCGACGACAAGGACCGCGTGATGCGCAAGTCCGACGGCAGCTACACCTACTTCCTGCCCGACGTCGCCTACCACCTGAACAAGTTCGAGCGCGGCTACACCCAGGTCATCAACGTCCAGGGCACCGACCACCATGGCACCGTGGCGCGCGTGCGCGCCGGCCTGCAGGCGGTGGGCCTGGGCATCCCGGCGGGCTATCCGGACTATGTGCTCTACAAGATGATCGCCGTCATGAAGGGCGGCCAGGAAGTGAAGATGTCCAAGCGGGCCGGCACGTCGGTGTCGGTGCGCGACCTCATCGACTGGACCAGCCGGGACGCGGTGCGTTTCTTCCTCATCAGCCGCAAGGCCGACACCGAGTTCACCTTCGACGTCGACCTGGCCTTGAAGGCCAACGACGAGAACCCGGTCTTCTACGTGCAGTACGCGCACGCCCGCATCTGCTCGGTGCTGGCGGCCTATGCGGAGCAGCACGCCGGCGAACGCGACTTCGCGGCGGCCGATCTCGGTTTGCTGACAGCGCCCACCGAAGCCGCTCTGATGCTGAAGCTGGCCGACTATCCCGGCATGCTCACGCGTGCCGCGGCGGACCTGGCGCCGCACGACGTCGCCTTCTACCTGCGCGACCTGGCCGCGGCCTTCCACGCCTACTACGCCGCCGAGCGCTTCCTCGTCGACGACGCTGCCCTGGCGCGTGCGCGCATGGCGCTGCTGTCGGCCACAGCGCAGGTGCTGCGCAATGCGCTCGCGGTGCTGGGCGTCAGCGCGCCACGGGCCATGGTCCGCGACGCGGCACCGGCGGTCGAGGTGGCCGCATGACGACGCAGCGCAGACCGCCGAGCCGGGTGGCTCGGGGTGGCTTCGGGCTGGGCGTGGTCGTGGGCCTGCTGGTCGGCCTGACCATGGCGCTGGGCGTGGCGCTGTACATCACCCGCGCGCCGATTCCCTTCGTCAACAAGGTGCCCCCGCGCACGGCCGAACAGGACAGCGCCGAGGCCGAACGCAACCGCAACTGGGACCCCAATGCCCCCTTGGGCGCCAAGCTGCCACCGCGGCCGGTGGCGGCCGCTGCCAGTGCCGCTTCGGGCCCCGAGGCCGCAGCCTCGGCGGCGG
>JANOBX010000027.1:0-12458 GCA_031411875.1 Burkholderiales bacterium
CCTTGTAGCGCTGGCCTTCTTCTTCTGAGAAGCCCACCACCTCGATGCCGAACGGCAGCCGCTGCCCTGCCCGTTTCAGATCGGCCACCACCGCCATCGGGACCAAGATGCCCAGGCGGCCGTCGTACTTGCCGCCGTTTCGCACGGTGTCGTAGTGGCTGCCGGTGAGCAGGCGCGGGCTGTCGGTGCGCGCGCCGTGGTAGACCCCGACGACGTTGCCCACGGCGTCGAGCGCCACCTCGTCGAAACCGCAGTCGTGCATCCACGCCTGCAACTGCGCGGCCACGGCACGGTGCGCGTCGGTGAGGTAGGTCACGGTGAGCTGGCCTTGTTCACGGAAGCCCGGGTCGCTGTGCGTGGCCAGGGCCTCGGCCCAGTCCCACACCTGCCGGCCGCGCACGGGCACCGCGCCGAACTTGTCGTTCAGGCGAATTTCGGCGATGCGGTGGATGTTGCGCAGGGCTTCGGCAAATTCGAAGTCGGGGTGGTTGCCCAGCCGGCGCTCGAAGGCCTGGATGATCTGGGTGCGGCTCAGGCCTTCGCCGCGCGGGCCGCGCACGGCCAGCAGGAAGGGGAAGCCGAACTTCGCGTTGTAGTCGGCGTTCAGCCGCTGCAGGGTGGCGAATTCCTCGGGCGTGCATTGGGTGAGGCCGGCGCGGTCCTGTTCGCCGGTGCTCTCAGCCGTCAGGGACTGCGCGACCATGGCCTTGCCGGCCAGTTCGGGGTGGGCCCGCACCAGGGCCCGCTGGGCATCGCGCCCGGCTTCACGCACGGCTTCCACCAGCGCCCGCTTCAGCGCCGGCAGGCTGACGAAGCCGCCCGCAGGCCGCGCCGAATGGGCGCGCTCGGCGATCCACGGCGAATGTTCGTAGACGCCGTCGAGCAGCGCGGTGAATCCTGCCGCGTCGGCGGCGTTCAGGGTGGCAAGGGTCAGCATGGGGACAGCCAGTGCAAGTTCAGCGCCACACGAAGGCGGTCGATGCGTCGAAGGGATGCACCTCGCGCCAATGTCGTGCGATGTCGATGCGCCGGCACACCCACACCTGCTCGTGCCGCGCCACGTGGTCCATGAAGCGCTGCAGCGCGCCGATGCGCCCGGGCTTGCCCAGCAGCCGGCAGTGCATGCCCACGCTCATCATCTTCGGCCGGTCGAGGCCGTCGGGGTCGCCTTCGGCGTACAGCGCGTCGAAGCTGTCGCGCAGGTAGGTGTAGAAATGGTCGCCGGTGTTGAAGCCCTGGGCCTGGACGAAGCGCATGTCGTTGGTGTCCAGCGAATACGGCACCACGAGGTGCGGCACCAGATCTGCGCCGGGCGCGGGTTCCACCCGCAGCCAGAACGGCAGGTCGTCGCCGTAGTAGTCGCTGTCGTAGGCGTAGCCGCCGGCCTCGGCCACGAGGCGGCGGGTGTTGGGGCTGTCGCGGCCGGTGTACCAGCCCTGCGGCCAGGCGCCACCGGTCAGGTCCTTCAAGACGTGGGTCGCAATCCCGATGTGCTTGCGCTCGGTGGCCTCGGGCATGTGCTGGTGGTGGATCCAGCGCAGGCCGTGGTTGGCTATTTCGTCGCCCCGGGCCATGAAGGTCTGCACCAGTTCGGGGTAACGCTGTAGGGCGGTGGCCACGGCGAACACCGTGAGGGGCCAGCCGCGGGCGTCGAATTCGCGGAGCAGCCGCCAGATGCCGGCACGCGAACCGTATTCGTACATCGACTCCATCGTCATGTGCCGGTTCTCGTAGGCCTGGGCCGTGACCAGCTCCGACAGGAAGGTCTCGGATGTCGCATCGCCGTGCAGCGGGTTGTTCTCGCCGCCTTCCTCGTAGTTCAGCACGAACTGCAGGGCGATGCGGGCCCCTTTCGGCCAGCGCGCGTGGGGCGGCTGGGGACCGTGGCCACGAAGGTCGCGGGGGTAGACGCTGTCGATCATCTTGTGGGGCCGGGCGTGTGGCGGAGATTGACTCAACTTTACGGCCAGCGGCCCGCTGCTGCTTCTGGATCGAAAGCTGCTAGCGTGACACCCATTCCATCTTCTGCCGACCCGCCGACCACGCCATGGGCCACCTCAGCACCCACGTTCTAGACACCGCGCACGGCTGCCCTGCCGCCGGAATGCGCGTGACCCTGCAGCGCATCGACGCCGCCGGGCCGCTGACGATCAAGACGCTGGCGCTCAACCACGATGGCCGTGCCGACGGGCCGCTGCTGGACGCCGCCAGCATGGCCGCCGGCCGCTACCGCCTGCTGTTCGAGGTGGCGCCCTACTTCCGAGCCCGCGGCGTGGCCCTGCCCGACCCGCCCTTCATCGACACCGTGACGCTGGACTTCGGCATGGCCGACGCCGAGGGCCACTATCACGTGCCGCTCCTCGTCAGCCCCTACGGCTACAGCACCTACCGCGGCAGCTAGCCCACGTCGCGCAAACATGGACACCACTTACCTGCTGGACTGGGCCAACCTGCTGTTGCGTTGGGCGCATGTCATCGTCGCCATCGCCTGGATCGGCTCGTCGTTCTACTTCGTCTTCCTCGACAACAGCCTGACGCCGCCCACCGATCCGGCCTTGAAGGACAAGGGCGTGAACGGCGAGCTCTGGGCCGTGCACGGCGGCGGCTTCTACCATCCGCAGAAGTACATGGTGGCGCCGAAGAGCCTGCCGCAGAACCTGCACTGGTTCTACTGGGAGAGTTATTCCACCTGGCTGACCGGCTTCGCGCTGTTCACGGTGCTGTATCTGGTGAACGCCGGCACCTTCCTGGTGGACAAGAGCGTGTTCGACTGGGCGCCGTCCACGGCCATTGCGGCTTCACTGGGCTTCCTGGTGCTGTTCTGGGTGGCCTACGACCTGATCTGCCGCTGGGTCGGCGAGAAAGGCGGCAAGGTGGGCGGCGACGCCATCGTTGCCGGCCTGGTGCTGGTCTACGTGGTGGTGGCCTCGTGGGCGGCCTGCCAGCTGTTCGCCGGGCGCGCGGCCTTCCTGCTGGTGGGTGCGATGCTGGCCACTGCGATGAGCGCCAACGTCTTCTTCTGGATCATCCCGGGCCAGCGCAAGGTCATCGCGCAGATGAAGGCCGGCCTCCCGGTCGACCCCATCCACGGCCAGCGCGCCAAGCAGCGCAGCGTGCACAACACCTACTTCACGCTGCCGGTGCTGATCGCCATGCTCAGCAATCACTACGGCTGGCTCTACCAGGGCCCGTGGAACTGGCTGGTGCTGGTGCTGCTGATGCTGGCCGGTGCGCTCATCCGTCACAGTTTCGTGGCCCGCCACCAGGCGCTGGTGGCCAGCCTGCGGGTGCCCTGGGAACACGCGGCGGTGGGTTGCGCGGTGCTGGTGGGGCTGGCCGTGTGGCTGGCGCCGCCGCCGCGGCCGCCGGCGGCTGCGCTGCCGGCCAAGGTCAGCCTGGCCCAGGTGACGGCCGTGGTGGAACAGCGCTGCGTGCTCTGCCACAACGCCCAGGTGCAGCAGAAGAACGTGGCCCTGCACACGCCCGAACTCATCCGCCAGCAGGCCCAGGCCATCTACCAGCAGACGGTGGTGCTCAAGCTCATGCCGATGAACAATGCCACCCAGATCACCGCCGCGGAACGCGCGTTGATCCAACGCTGGTTCGAAACCGGCGCCCCCGACTGACACCAGGAGACACGCCCCATGCCGAGTATTCACGTGCAGATGTTCGCCGGCCGCACGGTCGAGCAGAAACGCGCGCTGGCCGCCGCCCTGACCGAGGCCACCGTGCGCGTGCTGGGCGGTTCGCCAGAAGCCGTGGACATCGTCTTCACCGACGTGCAGCGCCACGACTGGGCCACCGCCGGGGTGCTGTGGTCGGACAAGGGGTCGCAGCCCCCGCCCGAGGCGGCCTGAAGCACCGCCGGAGCGCTGACCTTGGGCACCTTGTTGATCCGCCGCGCCAGCTGCCTGGTGACGATGGACGACCAGCGCCGCGAGATCGCCGACGGCGCGGTGTTCGCCCGCGACGGGGTGATCGAAGCCGTGGGCACCAGCGATACCCTGCCGGCCACCGCCGACGAGGTCATCGACGCCCGCGACCAGCTCGTGATGCCGGGCCTGGTGAACACCCATCACCACATGTACCAGACGCTGACGCGTGCGGTGCGCCCGGCGCAGGACACATCGCTCTTCGGCTGGCTGAGCACGCTCTACCCCCTGTGGGCGCGGCTGACGCCCGAGATGGTGGCCACCTCGACCCAGCTGGCCATGGCCGAACTGCTGCTGTCGGGCTGCACCACCAGCAGCGACCACCTCTACCTGTTTCCGAACGGCTGCCGGCTCGACGACAGCCTGGAAGCAGCGCGCACGGTGGGCATGCGCTTCCATGCTGCGCGCGGCAGCATGAGCGTGGGCCGTTCGCTGGGCGGGCTGCCGCCGGACAGCGTGGTCGAAGACGAGGCCGCCATCCTGGCCGACACCCAGCGCTGCATCGAACGCTGGCACGACCCGGCGCGCTTTGCAATGCAGCGCGTGGTGGTGGCGCCCTGCAGCCCGTTTTCCGTCAGCCGCGAGCTGATGCGCGACGCCGCGCTGCTGGCGCGCAGCTTCGGCCCGGCCCATGGCGTGCACCTGCACACCCACCTGGCCGAAAACGACAGCGACATCGCCTACACCCGCGAGAAGTTCAACTGCACGCCGGCGGAATATGCCGAAAGCCTGGGCTGGCTGGGGCCCGACGTCTGGCACGCACACTGCGTGAAGCTGGACGCCGCGGGCATCCAGGCCTTCGCGCGAACCGGCACGGGTGTGGCGCATTGCCCGGGCAGCAACATGCGGCTGGGTTCGGGCATCGCGCCCGTCCGGGCCCTGCGCGACGCCGGCGTGCCGGTGGCCATTGCGGTGGACGGCTCGGCCAGCAACGACGGCAGCCACCTGCTGGCCGAACTGCGTCTGGCCCTGCTGCTGCAGCGGGTGCATTCGGGCGCCGAAGCCATGTCGGCGCGCGAGATGCTGGAGATCGGCACGCTGGGCGGCGCGCGCGTGCTGGGCCGCGACGACATCGGCGCGCTGGCCCCGGGCATGGCCTGCGACCTGATCAGCGTGGCCCTGGACGACGTGGCCCTGGCCGGCGCGGAAGACGACCCCGTCGCCGCGATGCTGCTGTGCCAGGTGCCGCGCGTGCGCCACAGCGTGGTGCAGGGGCGGGTGCTGGTGCGCGATGGCGGGCTCACCACGCTGGACCTGCCCGCCCTGGTGCGGCGCCAGCGTACGCACGCCCGCCAGCTGCTGGCCTGAGCAGCCCCCACCTGGCCACAAGGCCTGCGGCGATGCCGCAGAATGGGCGGCTGACACGTTGCCGACGGGACGAACACCGGCACGTGCTCGCGGAGACACCGACCCCGTCGGACAAAAAGCTCAACAAGAAGGACACGCCCATGAACGGCCAAATGATGCAGCAGCCGCTGCTGATCTCGTCACTCATCACCCACGCCGAACGCCACCACGGCGACCAGGAAATCGTTTCGCGGCGGGTCGAGGGTGACATCCACCGCAGCACCTACCGCGAGCTCGCCGCCCGTTCGCGCCAGTTGGCCAAGGCCCTGGCCGCCTTGGGCGTGGGCATGGGCGACCGGGTGGCCACGCTGGCCTGGAACGGCTACCGCCACATGGAGCTGTACTACGCCGTCAGCGGCAGCGGCGCCGTGCTGCACACGCTGAACCCGCGCCTGCACCCCGACCAGGTGGTCTACATCGCCGACCACGCCGAAGACCATGTTCTCTGTTTCGACATGACCTTCCTGCCGCTGGTGGAGGCCGTGGCCGCGCGCCTGAAGACGGTCAAGCATTTCGTCGCCATGACCGACCGCGCGCACATGCCCGCGGCGTCGAAGATTCCGAACCTGCTGTGCTTCGACGACATCGTCGCCGCGCAGGACGACCATTTCGCCTGGCCCAGCTTCGACGAGAACACCGCCTCCTCGCTCTGCTACACCAGCGGCACCACGGGCAACCCCAAGGGCGTGCTGTACAGCCACCGCAGCACGGTGCTGCACACCTTTGCCATTGCCATGCCCGACGCGCTGAACTGCAGTGCGCGCGACAGCATCCTGCCGGTGGTGCCGATGTTCCACGTCAACGCCTGGGGCCTGCCGTATGCGGCTTGCATGGTGGGCGCGAAGATGGTCTTCCCCGGCCCGGGGCTGGACGGCAAGAGCCTGTTCGAGCTGTTCGAAGCGGAGAAGGTCACGGTGTCGGCCGGCGTGCCCACCGTCTGGCAGGGCCTCTTGGGCTACATGGAAGCGAACAACGCGCGCTTCAGCACGATGCGCCGCACCGTCATCGGCGGCTCGGCATGCCCGCCGGCGATGATGCGCGCCTTCCAGGACAAGTACGACGTGCAGGTGATCCACGCCTGGGGCATGACCGAGATGTCGCCGGTGGGCACCGCCGCCATCCTGAAAGGCAAGCACCTGGGGATGGACCACGAGGCGCAGTTCGCGGTGCAGGCCACGCAGGGCCGCGCGGTGTTTGGGGTGGACATGAAGATCGTCGACGCCGCCGGCAAGGCCCTGCCCTGGGACGGCCAGACCAGCGGCGAGCTGCTGGTACGCGGCCCGTGGATCCTGCAGGACTATTACCGCAGCGAAGGCGGCAACCCCTTGGTTTTTGAAGGTTCGGACGGCTGGTTCCCCACCGGCGACGTGGCCACCATCGACGCCGACGGCTACATGCACATCACCGACCGCAGCAAGGACGTCATCAAGAGCGGCGGCGAATGGATCGGCAGCATCGACCTGGAGAACATCGCCATGGCCCACCCGGCCGTGGCCATGGCCGCCTGCATCGCCGCCTTCCACCCGAAATGGGACGAGCGGCCGCTGCTGGTGGTGATGAAGAAGCCGGGTGCGGAAGTCACGCGCGAGGAACTGCTGGCCTTCTTCGACGGCAAGATCGCGAAGTGGTGGACCCCCGACGACGTGGTCTTCGTCGACGCCATTCCGCTGGGCGCCACCGGCAAGATGCAGAAGAACAAGCTGCGCGAAGCCTTCAAGGCCCATCAGCTGCCGACGGCTTGAGCGATGTGAGGCAGCCCCGGCAGACGCAGACGCAGGCGCCCTGGCGCTGGGCACTGCGCGCCGTGATGCTGGCCTTGGCGGCGCTGGCGTGGTTCACGGCGCCGCCGGCGCAGGCCCAGGAAGACGTGCCCTTCATCACCACGCCCGATGTCGTGACGCTGGCGATGCTGGAACTGGCCGGCGTGGGCCCGCGGGACAGCCTGATCGACCTGGGCTCGGGCGACGGCCGCATCGTGATCACCGCCGCCCGGCGCTTCGGCGCACGCGGGCTGGGCGTGGAAATCGTGCCCGAGCTGGTGGCCGCCAGCCGCCGCAACGCGCAGGCCGCCGGAGTGTCCGCGCGCGCAGTGTTCCGCGAGCAGGACCTGTTCTCCACCGACCTGGCCCCGGCCACGGTGGTGACGATGTACCTGCTGCCCGCCGTGAACCTGCAGCTGCGCCCGCGCCTGCTGGCCCTGAAGCCGGGCACGCGCATCGTCTCGCACGACTGGGACCTGGGCGACTGGCAGCCCGACCGCAGCGTCACGCTGGACGTGCCCGACAAGGCCATCGGCAAGGCCAAACGCAGCACCGTGCACCTGTGGGTGGTGCCGGCGCAGGTGCAGGGCCTGTGGTGCAGCGGCGGCGTGCGGCTTGAGGTGAGCCAGCGCTTCCAGCGTTTCTCGGCCAGCTTCACGGCCCCGGGCGCCACGGTGCCGCAGGCGGTGGTGGACGGCGAGGTGGGCGCCCGCGAACTGCAGGTGCGTGGTGAAGCCACCGGCACCCAGGCAATGTTGCGGCTGGACGCCGACACCTTGACGCTGGCGCGCGGCGTCGGTGCGCTGGCGGCCTGGGAGGGTCGCCGCTTCAGCCGCGGCGGGCCGGCGGGCTGCGCCGCGGCTTGAACCGGAACCCGGCGAGAGCCAGCGCCCTCAGGCCGCCGCCGCCAGCAGTGCTTCCAGCGCCTGGTCCTTCACGCCGAAGTAGCGCTTCACTTCCTGCACCTGTTCCAGCGCCGCGGCCATGGCCGCCGGTTGGGGCTGGGCGCGCTTGACCGCCAGGATCATCTTGTTCTTGCGCGTGTGTTCCAGTGCCACGAACTCGAACACCTGGGTGTCGTAGCCCCGGCTTTCCAGCAGCAGCGCGCGCAGGCTGTCGGTCAGCATCTCGGCCTGCTGTTCGGCATGGATGCCGTGCTGGAACACGCTGCGCAGCGGGTGCGGGCTGAGCAGTTGCGGGCGCAGCTGCTTGTGGCAGCAGGGGCTGCACAGGATGACCCTGGCACCCGCCTGCAGACCCAGGTGGATGGCGTGGTCGGTGGCGGTGTCGCAGGCATGCAGCGCGATCATCACGTCCATCGGCTCGGCCTGCCAGTGGCGTACGTCGCCTTGCTGCAGGCGCAGGCCCTGCAGGCCCAGCCGGGCGATGCTGGCGTTGCCTTCGGCCACGAGATCGGTGCGCAGTTCGACACCGGTCACGCGCGCCGCCAGGCCGCGGCCGTGGGTCAGCCAGTCGTGCACGGCGAAGCTCAGGTAGGCGCGGCCGGCGCCGAAGTCCACCACCTCGATGCCGGCGTGCCCGGCCAGGCCGGCCTTGTCCAGCGCGTGCGCGAAGATCTCGACGAACTTGTTGATCTGCTTCCACTTGCGCGCCATCGCCGGCACCAGGCTGCCCTGCGGCGTGGTCACGCCCAGTGCTGCCAGGAAGGGGCGGTCCAGCGTCAGCCAGCGCCGCTTGGCGCGGTCGTGGGTGGCGGGAAGGCCAGCGGGAAGGGCGGCCGTCGGCTCGGCGCCGTCTTCGGCCGCTGCCGCTGGGACGGCAGCCACGGCATGGGCCGTCAGATGGCCCTTGCCCTTCTTGCTGAGCACCAGTTGCACTTCCTCGGCGGCCGTGTGCAGGTGGGCGTTGCGAAAGTGGCTGCCCAGCAGCGCCGCCACCTGCGCCAGGCCTTCGGCCACCGGCAGGTGCTTCGTCACGTCCTTGGTGGCATGGCTGCTGACGACGCTGAAGTGCGGCTGCCCCCGCAGCAGCAATGGCCGCACCTGCACCCGCTGCAGATCGTTGACACCGCCCTGCGGCATGGGCTTGGTCAGCAGCAGACGTTGCCAGGCCGGGCCGCCGGCTGCGTGGGTATGCGCGGCATCGGCCAGGCGTTGGAGGAAACGTTCGCGGGCGGGGTCGGCGGGGGTGGCGTTCACGGGGCGTGATTGTGCGGGTGCGTCGTAAGATGACGGGCATGACTGCCCGGGAGCCCGCCATGGACGTTCTGGAAGACCTGGAAGAGCCGCGGCTCTTGCGGCGGCGCATCAGCGTGGACGACTTTCACCGCATGGCCGAGGTCGGGTTGCTGCCCGCGGGCAGCAAGTGCGAACTGATCGACGGGGAGGTGATGGACATGGCCCCTACAGGCACCCGCCATTACTGGGCCGTCGTGGCCTTGAACCGGGCTCTGCAGCGAGCGGTGGGCGACCTGGGAATCGTTGCGGTGCAGGCTCCGCTTCGGTTGGGCTCGCAGAGTGAGCCCGAGCCCGATCTGGCGGTGCTGAAACCCGCGCTGGCGTCGAACGCCCTGCCCACCGGCCCCGACTGCCTGCTCGTGATCGAAGTGGCCGACACCACCCTGGCCTACGACGTGCGCATCAAGGTGCCGCTGTACGCCCAGCACGGCGTGCCTGAAGTCTGGGTGCTCGACCTCGGCGGCGGCCTGCTGCGCACCTTCAGCGACCCCGAGGGCGGGAGCTACAGCCGGGCCACGGCGCTGCGCACGCCCGGGGTGCTGGCCCTGCCGGGCCTGCCCGGCTGCAGCATCGACTTCAGCGGCCTGTCCTAGGCGCCCTGGCCCGAGGTGGCCTCGGCAGACACCCCATTGCGGCCGGACCGCCGCCGGACCGTTGCCGCCCCGCTACCGCGTGGTGGCCGGCGCGGGGCGCGCCGGCACCTGCTTGCGCATGCCCTCGCAGGGGTCGGGCCGCGGCTGCGGCGCCGTGACGCGCACGGTGTCGAAGGCCTTGGCGTCGCCGCTGCCCGTTTCCAGCCAACCCACCGCCTGGCTCCTGGCACGCACTTCGGCCTTCAGCCAGCGCGGCGCGCCCACGTCGGTGCGCACGTGGCCGTTGCCGGCCAGCAGCACCACGCCGCGCGCGGCGTGCTGCTCCAGCACGCGCGCCATGAACTGGTCGCGCGCCACCTGGGCCTGGGCCATGCGGGCCGCCATCGGCGCGTCGACCATGCCGCAGTGGCTGTCGACGATGTCACGGGTGTGGGCGGCCAGCACGTCGGCCGGCACGGCGGGGTCGAAGCCCAGCGGCGCCAGGCCTTCGCGCATGACACGGCGCGCCTCGTCGCGCGAGACGTTCGCCGCGACGATGGGCAGGCCGGCCTTCAAGGCCGCGTCCAGGAAAGGGCGGTAGAACGTCCAGTTCCAGCCACCGCCCTGGCCGCCGCTTGGCGCAGCGGCGGCGATGACGGCATCGGCCGTGGGCCGTGCACCGCCGGCGAAGAGCGCGTCGAGGGCGCCCTGGCGGTCGCGGTCCAGCTGTTCCATGGCCAGCGCCGGGCGCGCGCCCGTGGCCAGCAGGGCTTCGAAGGCGCGCAGGCGCTCGGCGTGCTGCACCGCGTTGTCGTGCACTTCGCCGAAGAGCAGCACGGGGCGGTTCAACACCGGCCCGGGGTCGGGCACGGCCGTGGCGCAGGCCGCCAGCAGCACGGGGACGAGCAAGGCAGTCTTCATGCGGCCATGGTAGCCCCGCGCCCTCAGACCCGCCGCGTCCACCACTCGCCGCCCAGCTGCGCCTGCAGCCACGCGACGAAGCCGCTGACCTTGGCCGGCACCAGCCGCGGCGACGGGAAGACCGCGTGCACCTCCTGCTCGGGCAGGGTCCAGCCGGTGAGCAGCGGCTGCACCACGCCGGCACGCACGGAATCGTTGGCCACGTACCAGGGCACGAGCGCCAGCCCCAGCCCCAGACGCGCCGCCGACAGCAGCGCCGACAGGTTGTTGCTGCGCAGCGGCCCGGCCACCGGCACCTGCAGCACCTGGCCGTCGGGGGCGGTGAAGGTCCAGCGGTCGTCGCCCTGCACGCTGCTGTAGATGAGGGCCGCATGCGCCTTCAGCTCGCCAGGCTCCCGGGGCGTACCGTGTTCGGTGAGATAGCCCGGTGCGCCCACCAGCACCCAGGGGTTGCGGCCCAGGTGGCGGGCGCCCAGGGTCGAATCGGCCAGCCGCCCCATGCGCACCGCCAGGTCGATGCCCTGCTCGACGAGGTTGACATAACGATCCTCGAAGCTCAGGTCGACGTGCAGGCCCGGGTGCAGCTGCATGAACTTCAGCACCAGCGGGGTCAACACCCGCCGGCCGAAGGCCACGCTGGTGCTGATGCGCAGGCTGCCCTGCACCCGCTGCTGCATCAGCGCAGCCAGGTTGTCGGCTTCTTCGAGCTCGCGCGCGATCACCTTGCACTTGTCGTAGTACGCTGCGCCCACTTCGGTGGGCGTGGCGCCGCGCGTGCTGCGGTGGAACAGGCGCGCGCCCAGCCGGGCTTCCAGCGCCGCCACGTGCTTGGTGGCGGTGGGCTGGGTCAGGCCGAGGTCGCGGCTGGCCTTGCTGAAACTGCCGGTCTCGACGACGCGGATGAAAAGCTGGATTCCCATGACTCTGTCCATGCCCCAGTATTCACCCGGTCATTCTCATTTGGAATAGCTGATATCCACGAGCCGCCGTTCCCTTGCGGCGCTTCAGGAACGAACATGCGTACTGCTTTTGAAACACCTATGGAGACTCGACAATGGCCAAGATGAAAGCCGCAATGGCAGCCGTGCTGGTGATGGAAAAGGAAGGCATCACGCAAGCCTTCGGCGTGCCCGGTGCCGCCATCAACCCGCTGTACGCCGCGCTGCGTGAACGCCAGAGCATCGGCCACATCCTGGCCCGCCACGTCGAGGCCGCCAGCCACATGGCCGAGGGCTACACCCGGGCGCGGGCCGGCAACATCGGCGTGTGCATCGGCACCAGCGGCCCGGCCGGCACCGACATGATCACGGGCCTGTACAGCGCCAGCGCCGACAGCATCCCCATCCTGTGCATCACCGGCCAGGCACCGCGCGCCCGCCTGTACAAGGAAGACTTCCAGGCCGTGGACATCGAGAGCATCGCCAAGCCGGTGACGAAGATGAGCCTCACGGTGCGCGAACCCGGCCTGGTGCCGCGCGCCTTCCAGCAGGCCTTCCACCTGATGCGCAGCGCGCGCCCGGGCCCGGTGCTGATCGACCTGCCCTTCGACGTGCAGATGGCCGAGATCGAATTCGACATCGACACCTACGAGCCCCTGCCCGTCTACAAGCCGCAGGCCACGCGCAAGCAGATCGAAAAAGCCCTGGACATGATGCAGGCCGCCGACAAGCCGCTGATCGTGGCCGGTGGCGGCATCATCAACGCCGACGCCGCCGACCTGCTGGTGGA
>JANOBX010000028.1:0-17159 GCA_031411875.1 Burkholderiales bacterium
CCGACGCGCGTGACGCGCTACAACGGCTACCCCTCGGCCGACATCAACGGCGCGGCGAACCCCGGCTTCTCGTCCAGCCAGGCCGAGGCCGAGATCGAGACGCTGTTGCAGCGCACCCTGCCGCGTGGCATGAGCTATGAATGGACCGAGCTGGCCTATCAAGACCGCCTGACGCGCGACATCGCCGTCCCCGGCACCGGCTGGAAGCTGCCGGTGCTGGCCGCCGTGCTGGCGATTTCGGTGTTGCTCGTCGTCCTGGTGCTGGCGGCGCAATACGAAAGCTGGAGCCTGCCCATGGTCATCGTGCTCATCGTGCCCATGGGCATCCTGTCGGCGCTGTTCGGCGTGTGGGTGTCGAGCTTTCCGCCCTTCATGCAGCCGGGCGACCTGAACATCTTCACGCAGGTGGCGCTGGTGGTGCTGGTCGGACTGGCGTGCAAGAACGCCATCCTCATCGTCGAGTTCGCCAAGGAACTGGAAGACCAGGGCGAGCAGATGCTCGACGCCATCCTCCACGCCTGCCGCATGCGCCTGCGGCCCATCCTGATGACGAGCATCGCGTTCTGCGCCGGTGTCGTGCCCTTGATCCTGGGCAGCGGCGCCGGCAGCGAGATGCGGCGTGCGATGGGCATCGCCGTGTTCTCGGGCATGGTCGGCGTGACGCTGTTCGGCATCTTCCTCACGCCGGTGTTCTATGCGCTGCTGCGTGCGCGCCGCGCGCGGCGGCAAGCGTTGCAGCCGCCCGCCATGCCGGCTGTTCCGCCATCGGCACTGGCGCATGGAGAGCCCTCATGAGCCGGGGCCGTGTCGTCCCCGCACCCTGGGGCCTGCTCATGGCCGCGGCGCTGGCAGGCTGCACCACGGTCGGCCCGGATTACGAGCGTCCCGTGTTGGCGCTGGACACCAGCTTCGTGGGCGTGGGTGCGTCGGTGCTCGATGCGCAGCCCGCGGCGGCCGACATCGCCAGCTTCTGGCGCGGCTTCGGCGACGCGAAGCTCGACGCGTTGATCGAACGTGGCCTGCTCGTCAACGGCGATGTCCGGCTGGCGCAAGCCAGGCTGCTGGAAGCCCGGGCCAGCCAGGACGAGGCCGACGCCGCCCAGCGCCCGGGCCTGGGTGTGGACACCGCGGCCACCCGATCGATCCGGCCAGTCACGCAGCAGCCCGGCAGTTCGCGCAGCGCGCGAACCGGCAGCAGCTACGACGCCAACTTCCTGGCCAGCTGGGAAATCGACCTCTTCGGCCAGCTGCGCCGCGGCAGCGAAGCCGCCCAGGCGCTGTCGGCCGCCGGGCAAGCCAATGTCCACGCGGCACAAACCTCGGTGGCGGCCGAGGTGGCGCGCAACTATCTGGAACTGCGCGGCCTGCAGCAGCGGCTGCAGGTCACCGAAGCCGGCTTGGCGAACCAGCGTGAATCGCTGCGCATCACGCAGGCGCGCGTGGACGCCGGCCGGGGAACCCAGCTCGACCTGGCGCGCGCGCGAACGCTCGTGGCCAGCACCGAAGCGGCACTGCCGGCCTTGCAGACGGCGCTGGAGCGAGCCATCTTCCGCCTGGCCACGCTGACGGCACAGGCGCCGCGGGTGCTGCTGGCGGACCTGGCGCAGGCCGCACCCCTGCCTGGGCTGCCCGTCACCGACCTGGCGCAACTGCCCGCGGGCACGCCGGAACAATGGTTGCAGCGGCGGCCCGACCTGGTCGCGGCCGAACGGCAGCTGGCTGCGTCCACGGCCCTGGTTGGCGTGGCGCGCGCCGAGCTTTACCCGCGCCTGTCGCTGTCGGGCCTGCTGGGCCTGAATGCGGCCACGCTGTCGAACCTGGGCAGGGGTGAGTCGGCCCGCTATTCGCTGGGGGCGGGGCTGCGCTGGACGCCCTTCGACGGCGGCGCCATCCGCGCCCGCATCCGTGCCAGCGAGGCGCGGGTCGTGCAGAGCCTGGCCGGGTTCGAGCAAGCTGTCGCCGTGGCGCTGGAAGAAACCGAAGGCGCCTTCAGCAGCTTCACCCGCAGCGCGCAGCGCGCCGAACGACTGGACGCGGCTGCCCGCAGCGCCGAGGAAGCCGCGGCGCTGGCGCGGGCGCGCTACGAGGCCGGCGTCACCGACTTCCTGGCCGTGTTGGACGCCGAGCGCGAAGCGCTGAACAACCGCGACCAGTGGGTGCAGGCCCAGGTCGGCACGGCTACGGCGCTGGTGACGGTGTACCGCGCCCTGGGCGGTGGCTGGACGGCAGCCCCGGCCGCCGCTGCAGCAGGTTCGACCGCTCTGCGCTGAGATCGCCCCGTCGACTCGTCAGGCCCTGCGTCACTTCTGCTTGGCCAGCCACTTGTCGAACAGCGCGATCTCCTTCTTCTGCGCCGTGATGATCTGCCGGGCCATGGTCTTCATTTCTGCGGACTTGCCGTGCGCCAGCTGCATCTCGGCCATGTCCAGAGCCTGCTGATGGTGCACCTTCATCATCATCGCGAAGTCCTTGTCGACGTCGCCCGTCGCCTGCATCTTCTGCATCGCGTCCATGCCCGTCATCATGGAGGCCTTCATGTCGTGCGGCCCGCTGGCGCCCTTGTGCATCTGCGCCATGGGCATGCTGGCCGAGGGGGCCGTGGCGGCTGCGGTCTGGGCATGGGCAGGTGCCGATGCGAGCCAGAGCGCCGTCAGCGGGACCAGGCAACCGGCTCGGAGGGGATGGGGCGTCGTGAGGTTCATGGGGTGTCCGTCGATGGGCTTGCGGGTAGAGAGGGTCACTGCGAGATCGTCAACACCAGGGCAACTGCCGTGCCCGCCCGCGCAAGTTATGGCGTCTGGCGCGCAGGTCAGCCCACCACGCCCGCCGCTTCAGGGCTGGGCGATGTCGGGCACGGCATAGCTGACGCCGGCCTCGCCGTCCGCGGGATACACCGTCTCGTAGCGGTACTTCTGCTTCAGCGCAGCGTCGTCCCAGGCGCCATTGCGGTGCAGGTCGGCGCGGTAGTTGAACCACAGCCGGGCCGGCACCTTGGCGGCCAAGGCGTGCATGAGCACGCGGGCGATGCCCTGCGAATCGGGGTGGTTGAAACGGGCGCCGCTGGTCGACACCAGAAAGTCGCTGCAGCGCAGCTTCTGCAGCAAGCTCGTGCTCAGGTTGTTCTGGCTGCCGTGGTGCGGCAGCTTGAAGGCCGAGAGCGGCAGCGGCTGGTCCTTCTTCAGCTTGCGTTTGAGCCGCAAGCGGTCGACGGCCTGTTCCAGCACGGGGGCGTAGGCGTCGGCGCCCAGCAACACCGCCTTGTCGTCGAATTCCGCCAGCACGGCGATGCTGCTGCCATTGGCTGCGGTGTCGTCGGACTCGAACTCCTCGGCGGCGAGCGCAGGGACCGTGTTCACCGTCGGCGGCACGGGGACCTTGCCCAGGAAGCGCTCGCCCGTGGCCAGCTCGCCCGGCTTCAGCCCCTGGGCTTCGATCTCCTTGACCCAGCTGCGCCGCAGTGCAGCCAGTTGCACGGGGGTGGGCGACAGCAGGCTCAGGCGCATGCCACCCGGCAGCGTCACTTCGGGCACCTCATCGGCCTGACGCACCACGGCGTCGCTGTCGTCGGCGTGCCAGTCCCGCACCATCTGGTTCCAGGGCAGGCGCTGCTGCTGGATCAGCGCCGAAAAGGCTTCGCCCTGCTTGGCATTCAAGACGCCCGGCAGCTGCCTGAAGCCGTTGAACCAGATGTCGCCGAAGGTGACTCCCAGCGAAGCCGCGTCCTTCAGCAGCTCGATGGCGCCGCCGATGTGGTCGTCGTCGATGTGCGACAGGATGAACAGCTCGAAGTGCCTTTGCGCCGGCGGCAGCGCGGCGATGCGCGGCTTCAGAAAATTCTTGTAGGCGCCGCTGGGCCCGCAGTCGACGAGCACGCGCGCCGGCGCGGCCTTGCCGCGGCCGTACTCGATCCAGAGCGCGTCGCCATGGTGGGCGGGCAGCATGTCGACGCGGAAGAAAGCCGCACCCGCGGCCGGCCCGCGGGCGCGGCTGGCCGGCGCGGCTGGTGACGCCGGTGACGCCGGTGGTGAGCCCAGACGCTCGACCGCAGCTTCTGATTTCAGACGGGCGCCCGACCGGGTCTTGGCCAGAGCCCTGGCTTTCGCAGGCCGCTCGTTTTCGTGGTCGTCATCGCCGTCGTCGTGGGCCTCGTCGGCAGGCGCAGGGTCGTCTTCGCCATCGGCACCGATCTGGCGCATGCGGGCGCCATGGCCGGCGGGCCGGGCCAGGGCTTTCAGTTCGGCCTGCAGCCTGGGGGTGCGACCGCCGGTCTGCCGCAGACCTTGCCGGTCGAGCATCTCGCGCAGCGTCCTCGCCGTGTCGAGCAGGTTCGTTTCACCCAGCCTGAAGCTCGGTCGCTCGGCTTCGCCGAAGGTGGCCAGCGCCTGTTCGAAGCGCCGGTCGGCCCAGAAGTGCACATAGGTATCGAGCAGCACCCGGGTCCAGCGCATCGCCATCGAGCAGCCTTCGCGGTCCAGGCGGATGAGCTCGCTGGCGGCCTTCACGGCTTCGCCGGCGGCGCGGCGGCGCTCGCTGTCTTCAGGGTGCAGGGTGCGCAGCAGCCACAGTTCGGCCAGGCAGGCCCAGGCCTGGGCGCGTTCGTCGCGCGCGCCGGGCTCGCGCAGCACGGCATTGAGCCAGTACGACGCCGTCTCGAGCACGCCTTCGGGCATGTCGCGGCCGAGCACGGTGCGCAGGCGGATCAGCGACACCAGCGCCCAGTAGGGCGCGTTCGTGCCCTGGCCGTCCTTGACCAGATAGCCGAGCATCGCGGCTTCGTAGTCGTCGATGGCCCGTTCGAGTTCGCGGCAGCTGCGCGCGACGCGGTCTTCGAACTCGGCCTGCTCGTTCTGACGCCGCAACACCCGGTCCACCCGGCCCAGGTGGTCGATGGAATTCTGCAAGTGCGCGTCGGCGCGGAGCGCCAGCGCGCGCATGCCGAAGAACTTGCTGTCCACCGGCAGGCGCGTCAGCACCGCCGCGGACAGGCTCCTGCCCACCAGGCTGTCGGGCCCGAGCAGTTCTTCATCGATGCCGAGTTCGTCTTCTGCGCTTTCATCGTCCATCCAGGCCGCCAGCATGGCCTGGTAGCACTGCTGGTAGCGCGTCTGGTCGAGCTTGAAAGTGTCCAGGTTCAAGGCTTCGTAGACCACCAGGCTGGCCCAGTCGTGGTCGCCGGGGCCCATGGTGCCGTGCAGGTTGGTGCGCACGCGGTGCAGCAGCACCCAGGGGTTGTCGCCCCACATCAGGCCGGTGAAGAACAGCCGCGCCACCAGCACCGAGCCCAGCTTCGACAGCGGAAACTGCGAGGCCAGCACCAGCGGCACGCCGGCCTGGTGCAGCACGTGGGCGATGCTGGCGCCGGGCGTCAGCACCGCGGCCTGGTTGTTGCCGCTGTCGCAGGTGGCCAGGCTGACCACGTCGGGCCGATGGATGCGGCCTTGGTGCAGGGCGGTGAAGGCGCAGGCCAGGCGGTCGCCGGAAATGACGCCGTCGTTTTCGTGCAGCTCCAGGCCGTAGCTGCTGTCGCCCAGGCTGGCGTCTTCGCGGCCATGCGCCAGCACGTGGATGCAGGTGTAGCGGTGTGCCGCGCATTCGGCCACCACGTCTTCGAAGCGCGGCTTGCGCAGCACCGTCAGCAGCTCGCCGAACTGTTCGCGCTGGCCGCCCTGGCTGACCTTGGCGACGCGGTCTTCGGGCAGCATGAAGGGGCGCACGGCGTTGATCAGCGCCAGACGGTGTTCCTTGAAAGGCACGCTGTTCGGGGCTGCAGGGTCGGTCTCTGCACTGATGAAGAGCACGCGCGGCTCCTTCATCCACGGGCCTTCGCGCGGCGTGACATTGCGCGTGCGCCGCGTGATGACGACCGGCACGCGCGACTGCAGCGCCATCCAGCTTTCGGTCCAGCTGGTGGGGCCGATCGGCATCTTCGCCAGTTCGAAAGGCAGCAGTGCCAGTTCGCTGGCCGACAGCACCAGGCTCAGGTGCACCAGGGTGTCGCGGCCGCTGCTTTCAGCCGACAGCGAGCCCGGCAGCCGCGGTATGGCGCCCAGCACCCGGGCCATCTCCACGCCCATGGCGCGCAGTTCAGGCAGCTTGTGCGCGGCCGGGCTTTCCTCGTAGCGCATCACGCCGATGCGGCGCAGGAAAGCCGCGTGTTCGAAGGGCAGGGTGACGATGCCGGCTTCGGCTTCGTCGCAGATGCCCAGGTACAGGGTCAGGGGCGACAGCAGTTGGTTGTGCGAGGGGCCGGAACGCAGCAGTTCGACCGTGACGTTGCGGATGTTCAGGCTGTCGGCCATTGCGGCGTTTCCCTCCGTGAGCAGCCGGCCCCTGCGGGTCTGCGTTGATGTTCTCGAACTGGGCGATGGTAGGGCGGCACCTGGGCGCCGGCAATGGAAGTCCACCCGATGAGCGCCGCCTGGCAGGGATCGACTGGCGCCGGTAACTATCCTAAAGAACAGGCTAATGAGAAAGGTCCTGGGCAGGGCCTGGGGCTAATGGCCTTTTGTCCTGCATTACGGTGAGATCCGCGGTTCGGTACGGCTGGCCATTCGGCGATGCGACATGCAGAATGAAGAATCAACCAACGAGGCGGGGTGAACATGTACGAGGTCAGGTTCTACAAGGGTGAATACCTGGAACGCCAATTGGCTGCGAATGCAGACAAGGCCGTGGCCTACATCGAGCACCATTTCAACAGTGCAGGGCCGACGGCCAATTACGCACTCGTGGTGGTGGGCTCGAATGCATCGCAGACCAGCGTCAATTGGGGCGCCTGGTACGCCAAGGCGGTGGCCGAGCATTTCGGCACGAAGGTCTACCAACAGGACGGCGTGTCCCGTGGTGGCCTCGATGGCCGCGGCGACGGCAACGTCAAGCACACCAGGATGCCGGCGCTGCTGCTCGAGCCGCTGTTCGTCAGCAACCCGCAGCAGGCCGACATCGTTCGCAGTGCTGCCGGGCAGGCGGCGCTGGCGCGCATCCTGGCCGAAAGCATCCGGCGCTTCTTCCCGCAGGGCGGTCTCATCGCCTTCAGCGTGGGCCACAAGTACAAGACCAGCCGCCCCAACGACCGCGGTGCGGCGCTGGCGGGCGGTGGCTCCGAGGCCGACTACGCCGAGAAGGTGCTGCAGCAGGCCGCGGCCCTGCTCAGCGAAGCACAGCCCGAACCGCAGCCGCGCAAGCTGCGCGTGATGCAGGGCGACAAGGTGCTCTTCGAGACCCGGGTCGACGAGGACGCGGTGGTGGTCTGGTCGTCCGACCGCCACCTGCTCTACATTCCAGATTGACCCATGACCGATGAACCATGTCCAGCCGGGTGACCCTTGGCCTTCCGCGCTTTGCACGCGTTCCGCGTCTTCTGCTGGCCGGCCTTGCGGGCCTGGCCTGGCTGACCGGGGCATTGCCCGCCTTCGCTTCCGACCCGCCACGCGCGGCCGGCTCGCTGAGTGTGCGGGTGTGGTTCAGCAACGACCGCCTGAACCCCGACCCCACGAATTGCCGCGCCGTCTTTCCCGTCGACCGCCAGGTGCCTGTCACGCGCGCGGTGGCCGCCGCGACGCTGCGCACCTTGTTCGCAGGCCCCACGCCGCAAGAGGCTGCCGCGGGGTATCGATCGGTGTTTTCGCCGGCCTCGTCGAACCTGCTGAAAAGCGTTCAGATTCGGAAGGGCACGGCCTATGTCGACCTGCATGACCTGGGCGAAACCTTGTCGGGCGCCACATCGAGCTGCGGTGCTTCCGAATTCCAGGCGCAGGTGGCGGCCAGCCTGAAACGCTACCCCGCCGTGAAGCGGGTCATCTATGCCTTCGACGGCAATCCGCGCAGCTTCTACGACTGGATGAACGAGTCCTGCGGACCGGCCAACGACGATTGCAACCCGCGGCCTTTCAGCGGCCGCTGACCGTCGCCGGCAATTCGGGCATCCCGACCACCTGCATCTGGCCGAAGCGGCCGTTGTTCAACGCAGGCAGATTGCCGGGCGCATAGGCGCGGTTGGGGTAGGCGTCCGGGTCGGGCGTGCTGTAGCGGCTGGCGTCGACGCTGGGGTCTGCCGCAGGGCCGGCCATGCGCCTGAGCACGCTGTCGTGAACGGTTTCGCACAGGCTGGGCGAGCCGCCGATGGGGCGCGGCGAAGGGCCGCCCATGGCGCGATACATCGCGCTCATGGAATCGTTGAGCGTGGAATAGGGTTCGGGCGTGAAGTAGCCCAGGTATTTCCAGTCGAGCATCAGGCCCGAGCGCTGCGCGTGGCGTGCCATCCAGTGCAGGGGCACATTGGCCAGGCCGTCGGGGTTGTAGCTCCCGCCGACGTTGGAATGCACGCCCGCGAACCAGCACTGGTGCAGTTCGCCTGGCCAGTGTTCGGGCTTCTCGAACAAGGTGGCGGCGAAGGGCGCGCGCTGTTCGTCGATGGCCAGCGCATGCACGGCCTTGCGGATGTTGTCGTTGAGTTCGGTGCGGTGGTGGCGGTGATGGTCGTCACGGTTGCGCAGCTTGCCCAGCAGGCCCGGTGCGCCGAGCGCCCCCACCGTGTCCCAGACGCCCAGGAAGTGGATCGGCGGGCAGGCGCGCACGGCCTGGATGCGTTCGCTGCCGTCGGCGCGCACGAAGACCGAATTCCATTCTGCCGAGCCCTTTTCGATGCCTTCGGCATAACAGCGGTACATCTCGGGCACGTAGTAGTCGTCGTGCTTGCGCACCAGGCCGTAGCGCGACATCAAGCCGGCCAGACTGCGCACCGTGAAGGCGCCGCGGCTGAAGCCGAAGAAGTACAGCTCGTCGCCGTCGACGTGGTTGTAGAGGATGAAGCGGTAGAGGTCGCGGATGTTCTCCTCGATGCCCTGACCGAAGGCACCCCCGGTCAGTGAATCCATCTTGCCGCCGGTGCCCACCCCCTGGTGGTAATACACCAGCTGGCTGATGCCGTCGGGGGCCATCGGCAACACCGCGCGCGCGATCTTGGTCACGTTGGTGGGACGGCGCTTGCCGGAGGTCTCGTCGACCTGATCGCGAAGATTCCAGGTGCCATCGGCGCAGATCACGATGCGTTTCATGGTGTCTCCTCGAACACGGTCGTGAATGTGCCCGTTGTGCAGACGCCTGGCAAGGCGGCCGGGGCGGTGCCGCTACTTCGCGGCGGGGGCGCCGCTGTCGGCGCGGTACAGGCCCGTGGGCTGCACGCTGCCCACGCCGGGCAGTTGGCGCAGGGCCGCCATCGGGGTCTGTGCGTTCTGCGGCGGGCCTTCGACGATGGCGGCGTTGGTGCTGTATTCGCTGGTGCCGATCACCACCAGGCCCATGGCCCGCACCGCGTCCAGAGCGGGCTGGCGGGTCTGGCGAAGGGCTTCCGCATAAGCGCGCATGCGGTCTTGGCGGCTGCCGGCGGTGCCGGTATCGGCCGACCCGGCGAAGCGGGTGGCGACAGGGGGCGCCGTGAAGGTGAGCAGCCAGCGTGCTCGGTCGGCCGCGGCCGGCGCTGGCGGGTAGCTAGCCTGTTCGGCCGAGCGCAAGGCTCCAGTCGGGACGCTGGCACCCCCGGCCACCAGACCGGGGGTGTTGCAGGCTGCGAGCCCCGCGGTCATGGCAAGCAGGCCGCTGGCCAGGGTCCGCAGACCGTGCCGGGGCATGGCCTCAGGGCAGCGGGATCAACGCAGCCGAGTTCGCGTTGGCGTTTTCGGTGCTGATCACCAGCAGACCCTTGTCACCGGGCGAAACCGTGGCATTGGCCGTGTTGCTGGCCACGCTGAACAATGCCGCGCCGCCCCCGGCGACCACGGAGCTGATGGCGCTGGGCACGTTCACGAGCTGGTCGAGCTTGACGTACTCGAAGGCCCCACTGCCCAGGGTGTCCAGCACGGACGCCGTGGCGTTGCTGCCGTTGCTGGTGGTCACGCGCAGGCCGATGCGGCTGAGGCCGGTGATGGCCATCGGTGAGGCGAAGGCCGTCATGATCATGCGGTTCGAGCCCAGCGTGAAGTCGGGCCGGAAGAACGCATTGCCATTGGCGCCTGCCAGCCCCGTGGCGATGAACACCGCGTTGCGGTTCTCGCTGGTGTTCAGATTGCGCACCGTGAAGTCGGTGACCCCGTCGTTGTTGGTGTCGATCTCGACGTTGACGGTGGCGGAGCGCAGCGTGTCCAGCCCGTTCCAGAACGACACACCCACTTGCAGCAGGTTGCCGCTGGTAATGCCCGCGGGCAGCGTGCCCGTGAAGCCGTTGGTCAGGAAGCGAACACCCACGGCACGCAGGTCGACCGGCAGCACGTTGGCACCCGGCACCAGTGCCGGCTGGTCCTGCGCGTCCTCGCCGCCGACCAGCGTGAAGGTCTCGACCGTCGTGGCCCCAGCACCGCTGTTGTTGGTCTGCACGTTGTTGCCGTTCAGCACGGGCACCACGTTGGACGCCACACGCGGCAGCATCAGATAGGGCACGCGCACGGTGTCGGCGGGTCCGCCGTTGATCGTGATGAAGCCGTCCTGCTCGAGTTCGGTGAACTTGGCCGTGCAGGCCGCCACCGGCGCCGGTGTGGCGGCCGTGGTGGTGCAGGTGTCTTCGTTGGTCAGCTTGCGCGGCAGGCCGGTGGCGGCTTCCAGCGGCAGTGCGCTGGCCGTGGCCGTGGCCACCAGCTGGAAGCTGCCCGTGGAATTGCCGGGCACGGTGAGCGTCGAGACCGAAGGTGCGAAGGTGACGCCGCGCGCCAAGTCGTCGGCGAAGCGCGGCGCGGCCGAGAGTGCATAGGTCTTGGGCGTGGCGCCCAGGTTCTGCACCACTACCGTGCGCGAGGTGCTGCCGTTGCCCGTGAAGGCCTGGGCACCGAAGGACACCGCGGTGTTGAAGTAGGTGCCGGCGCTCGGGTCGACGTCCTGGTTGTCGTAGGCGATGGTGCCCGTGGCCACCGCGCGGTCGGCGCGGGCCCGGCCGGCGCCCATGCGCGTCAGCGGGGCCAGCACGTTGCTGGCCTTGGAGGTGAAGACATCGGTGTCGGCGGTGTTCATGATCGCGGCCTTGACCTGCCAGGGCTCGAACGTCGGCCGGCCGGACAGCACCAGGGCGGCAATGCCGGCCGTCAGCGGGCCCGAGAAGCTGGTGCCGCTGTTGGCCATACCACCGTTGCCGGTACCGGCGCTGGCCATCCAGATGTTGGTGCCCGGAGCGGCGATGTCCGGCTTCAAGGCCATGCCGGCCATCGACGGGCCGCGCGAGGTGAAGCCGGACAGCTGGTCGACCAGGTTCAGGCCGCCGGCCAGGTTGGGCGCGTCGCCCAGCGGAGTGATGGTGCCCTGCAGGCCGGGGTTGTTGATCAGGGCGGCCTTGATCTCTGCGCCTTCACCGGTGCCGATGGAGTAGGCCGGGCGGGTGACCAGCGGTGCTGCAGCACCCGCGGCCATGCCGAAAGGTCCGACACCGGCCGCGTTGTTGACCACGATGGCCGCGGACGCCCCGCCGCTGCGGGTGCTGCCGCCGGCCCGGTGCGTGTTGAAGGCCTTCTCGCTGAATTCGCAGGTGCCGCGATCGGACAGGCCGAATGCGCCATTCAGGGCCGGGATGGCCGGGTTCGGGGCCAGCGGCACGGGCTGGTTGATGGTGGGCGAGCAGGCGAGGTTCAGGTTGTTGGCCAGCGTGTTGTTCACGCCGGCCAGCGCCAGCGCGGCGGTGCGCGGCGCGGTGAAGGGCACGCCGAAAGCGCCACCGATCATGGCGTAGGTCTTGTTCAGCGGTGCGCCGACGGTCAGCGTCGGGCCGGTCAGCAAGGCTGGCTCGGTGGCGGCCACGCTGATGACGGTGTCGGCCGCGGAGGGCGTGCCCACGATGAACGGGATGTCGTTGCTGTTGCCCGCCGAAGCCACCACCGTGACGCCGGCGCGCACGGCATTGCGCGATGCTTCGGCCAGGCTGTTGGTGAACGGGTTGCCATATCCGGCGCCCAGGGACATATTGATGACGAAGCGTGTGTTCGCCGGCAGGGTCGGGTTCTGCGAGCCGGTCTGGTTGTTGCCGTTGGGATTGCCCGCAGCCCACTGGACGATCGACTCGATCGAGTTCAGCAGCGCGCTGCCTTCGCACGCCGAAGCGGCGCGAGCGCAGCCGCGGTAGGCCAGGATCATGGCCTGTGGCGCAGAACCCGGCTGGATGTTGCTGGCCGGAACTGGCGAACCCGCCGCGGCGCTGGCGCCGTTGGTGCCGTGGCCGGCGCCCGGACCGGTCTCGCCCGGCTGGCGGTTGTCGATCGGGTCGGCGTCGGGTACGACCGCCAGCCCGGTGCTGCCGTTCCAGGTTTCACCCAGCCAGTCGTAGCCGCCCTTCACTCGGGGGCCATCAGGGAAGACGTTCGGGGTGTCGCCGATGGTGGTGGGCCCGCTGCCCGCGATGGTTGTCTGGTAGTAGGCCGCGGTGCCCGGGCCCTGGAACGAGGCGTGGGTGTAGTCGACGCCCGAGTCGATGACGGCCAGGGCCACGCCTTGCCCGCCGTTGCCGGCGGTGTTCACGGCCAGCGTGCCCAGCAGTTGCGGGATGGTCTGCGGCGCAGCCTGGCTCATGCGGTAGATGCCGGCGGGGGCCACCGCCTTCACACCTGGCAAGCGCGCGATCTCGGCCATGCGCGACGGCTCGACATCGATGACGGCGCCGTTGAATGCGTATTCGGTGGTGTTCTGCACCCGCGCGCCCAGGGCGCCCATGGCCTGCAGCGCCGAGGCCTTGGAAGCGCGCAGGCGCTGGCTGTACTGCGCCATTTCTGCGCGGTGGGCCAGGTTGCTGGCGCGCAGGCCCGGGCGCGAAGCGACGGCGGCCGGCTCGGTGAACTGCACGATGACGCGCACCGTGCCGTCGGCGGCGACCAGCATCGACGAGTCGGCCGCGACGGGTGTCGACGACACGCTGTTGACTTCGGGCTGCTGCGCCAGGCGCCATGCCGAGGCCATTGCGGCCTTGCCGCTGCGGTCGGCCTGCGCCTGCGCCGCGCCGCCCAGCGCCATCAGGCAGGCGGCGGCCAGCAGGCTGTGGGCCGAGGTCGGAAGCTTGCGCCGCTGCTGGCGTTGCGCAAAGGAACTGGATGCTGAAACCATGGTCACGAGGGGTATCCCACCATCAAGGTTGAAGAACTCGCGAGGCCGTGCCCATGAAGCGGATTGGTGCACAGCCTGAGCGAAAGCTTGGCAAAAACGAATGATCAAGGCCAAACGGCGCTCGAACAAGATGCTGGCCGCAGGCTTCGTGCCAATCTCAGTGAAGACGCTACCCCGCAAACATGGGGGCGGGTCGTCGAGCCGCTCCGGCTCGGTCCCCGAACCCGATCAACCCTTGTATCTGCAGGACATTCCGCAGGTTTCACGGGCCGCACAACACGCCAATAACTTTGCACCAGGGGCGCACACGGCGGGGAACACACACCCGCAGTAGACATCGACGAAGCTCTCTGATCTTTTAGGCAGCCGTTCACGGCGGCGGACGGCCCCTCCTTGCCCTGACACCGCCCCGAACCCACGACGAGCTGTCGCCGGGCCTGTTCTCGGCCGCTTCTCAGGGGGCCACGCGCACGAGGCGCAGTCCTGCGCATGCCACGCTCGCGCGCTGGATCGTGGGTGTGAAGTGATCGTCGAGGTCGGTGGATCGTGACGGACTGACGCTTGCGCTTGCACGACCCCGCGGCAGCGCGCGGGTCACACGCCAGTCCGTCAGAATCGGCTTTTGCGGGGAAGTCTTCCCGCTGCTGCGCAGGCGGCGCCTTGACGGCGAGATGCCTGGGCCTTCGTGGATCTCACCCCCTTCCCATGGCTGAATTCAAGCGGCGCCTGCGCCGCTGGTTGCCCACTGCGCAGACGCTCGAACAGACCAGGGGCTTCACCTGGCTGGGCCACTATCTGCGGGAGCACCCGCGGATGTGGGTGCTGCACCGGCGCGGCGTGGCCCTGGGGGTGGCACTCGGCATCGGCATCGGGGTCTTCCCGGTTCCCTTGCAGATGCCCGCGGCGATGCTGGCCGCCGTGGCACTGCGGGCGAACGTGGCCGCGGCCGCGGCAGCCACCTGGTTGACCAACCCGTTCACCATGGCACCGATCTGGGCCCTGGCGGCCTATCTGGGGTCGTTCGTGGTGCCCCACCAGGCGCCGATCCAGCCGTCTGCGGCCATGGCCAACTGGCAGTGGTCAGCACCGCAGACCTGGCCGGCCGCGTTGTGGGAGCAGGTCACGTCCTGGGGCCCGGCCTTGCTGGCGGGCTTTCCCATCGCCGGCGTGGTGCTTGGCCTTGTGGCCTATGCGGTGGTGTACTGGGGCTGGGCCGTGCTGATCCGGCGTGAGCGGCGGCGGCGCCTGCGCCTGCGGGGACAGATGGCAGGCGGCGGTACGGGCACAGGCAACGCCTAGCGGCACCGGTCGCGGGCATGGCGATTGCCGCCGGCGGGCATGGGGTGGAGCCCAGCCAGCCAACCGGTCGGCGGCGCTCCCATGCCGGCAATGTCCTCGGTGACAGGAGAAGAACGTGGTGCTGATGCCTTTGGTGTTGAAACAGTTGCAGGCGTGGGACCAGCGGCGCAGCGGTGTTCCCGGCGAACACTGGGTGACCCTCGGCACGGGCCTGGCCTTGGTCCAGATGGCCAAGCCGGGCCGCGCGCCGCTGCTGCGAGTGGCCGCCGGCGTGGCGGGGGTGGCCCTGATCTGGCGCGCCGCCAGCGGTCGCGACGGCTTCCTGCGCCAGTTGCGCTCACGTCAGCCTTCGGCCACCGACACGGTGCCGCGGATCGAGCATCGCCCGGTCGACATGTCGTCCGCGCCTTGACGGATCCCATCCGGGTCCGGTGGTCACTCAGGCGGTCACTCAGGCGGTGATCGGCTTGCGGCAAGGTTTGCCGCAAGCCGGCTGCCACTCCGGCGAGGCCTTCAGCCTTCGATGCGACGACGCCGCATCGACCAGACCATGACCCCCAGGCCAGCGGCCATCAGGCCCCAGGTGCCCGGCTCGGGCACGGCGGAAACCGTGTTCCAGGCGATGCTCTGCAGGGCATAGGCCTCGCTCGGGGCGATGCCCAGTTCGGCCGCGGCGTTTTCCATCCCGCCCAGGCTGCGGGGGTCCAGGCCTGTCTCCATGCCGAACACCACCAAGCCGTGCAGGTAGTAGCCGTATTTGCTGGCGTGATAGCTGTCGGCACCCCAGAGATTGATCTGGCCCGGGCCGATGCCGTCGTACGGGTTGCCGTCGGCGATGCCAGCAGCGAAAGCCGCGTTCCAGGCCAGCCCGACCGGGTTGACGCGGCTGACGACGCTGGGGTTGTTGGCAGCGGCGAACAGGTAGCCGTTGTGCACGTCGATGCCCATCTGCGCAATCGGTCCGCCAAACCAGGGGCTGGGCGTGTTGTAGGTGAGGTCGGCGCGTGACCAGGTGGCCGTGATGCTGATGTCGACGTTCGGATTGCGCGCCTGGAACACACCCCCCAGCAGGCCCGTGCCCTGACTCAGCAAGCTCGGGTTGCCCGGTGCGGCGAAGTTCAGGTTGCTCTGCCCATGCATGGCCACGTTGTCCCAGGCGCGGTCGATCAGCGCGAGCTGGTTGTTGTAGTGGTAGTCCAGACCGCTGCCGGGCTGGGTTTCCAGGAACACCTCGTAGTTCAGGCCGGCCTGCTGCGTGAAGGCCTTGAACAGCGCCGGCACGCCGCCGATGTTGGTCCCGCGCAGGTCGGTCACCGAACCCGGGCGGAAGTTGCGCACGCTGGGCGCCTGATCGCCGTAGGTGAAGCTGTTGCCGATGAAGAGGATGCTTTCGGCGTGGGCCACACTGCCCAGGCCCAGCGTGGTGCAGGCCAGCGCGACGAGGCGGACGCCGGCCGGGCAGGGACGATCGAAGAAGTTCATGGCATGTTCTCGGGTTGGAGGGAAGTGTGGGCGGGCCGGACGAACCGGCCCGCCGCTGCCGCCAGAAGGCGTCAGACCTTGCGCTGGCCTTCCTTGACGGCCTGCTTCAGGTCGCCGACCTTCTTCTGTGCCTTGCCGCCCAACTCGCGGGCAGCGCCCTCGGCCTCGTTGCCCGGGCTGCCGACCAATTCGCCGACCTTGCGCTGCACCTTGCCTGCGGCTTCCTTGGCGCCGCCCTTGATCTGGTCCTTGTTCATGCCTGGATCTCCTGGTTTGGCGGAAATTCGCCAGGTGTCGCCTGGCAAGCGAGATGCCCGCCTGTCCTGTCGTCCGGGGACTACAAGCGCATGGCGTCGTGTCTGCCCCGCGGTGCGCCAGCCGCTGCATAGCATGACGAAAATCCATCGCCGGAGCTGCCATGAACGCCCAGACCATCGACGCCCTGCACGACGTGCACACCGCCACCAACGATGTATTGAAGGGCTATCGCGAGATGTCGGCGCGCGCCAAGCCGGAGATCCAGCGCATCATTGAGCGCCTGACCAGCATGCACGAGCGCCACGCTGCCGAACAAGCCACCGAACTCGGGCGGCTGCGTGAATCCGTGAAGGACGACTCTTCCGTGCAGGGCACCGTGAACAAGGTCGTGGTGATGCTGCGCGACTGGTTGTCCAGCCTGGACCGCGACGTCCTTCCAGCCGTGCGCGAAGGCGAGGAATCCCTGCGTGACGAATACCAGACCGCCCTGCTTGATGCGAGCGTGGCCGCCGAGACGCGCCTGAACAGCCTGCTGACGCAGCAGCTGGCCGACATCGACGCCGAGATCAGCCGCCTGCCGGCAGACTGAGTCGGCGCCGCCGTCGGCTTGCGCGGTCAGTCGTAGCCCTCGCGGACGTTGCTCAGGGCCACGTCGGCCTGCTCTTTCTGGCGCTTCACCGATGCGGGGTCGTCGGGCGTGCCCTTGAGGGCCGCGGCAGCGGGGTCCCTGTCCGTCGAGGTCGGCGAGGACGGCTCGGCGTCCTTGCTCTGCCAGGGTTGATCCGGAAGGATCGGGGCGGCCCGGCGGGGCCGCGGCTTCAGGGTCAGGGGAACTGGATCGGACATGGCTTGGCACTGCAGTCGCGGGAGTTGAAGGCCGGCCGGTCGGGCAATGCACATGCCCAGGCACTGCCAGCCCTTGCGCACACCTTGCCTGGGGCTTCCCCTGCCGGCTTCGCCCTTCGGCAGGCCAGCCTTTAGCATCCGCCGCCATCCGGCCCCGACGCGGCCGTGCCGCTGGGTGCCTATGGAGCCGATGATGATTGCGCTGG
>JANOBX010000029.1:0-6834 GCA_031411875.1 Burkholderiales bacterium
TGTCGACGTGCTGGTCAGCACCACGGGCACCGCCCCGGGCGACTTCAGCGTCATCGGCACCTACAGCTCCAGCACCGACGCCGGCTGGGTCAACCGCAGCTTCCCGGCCAGCCTGAGCGCCGCCACGCCCAGCTACGTGGCCTTCCGCTACGTGGTGGCCGACGTGGCCACCGCCGGCAGCTACCTGGGCATCGACAACGTGTCCATCACCGCCGTGCCCGAGCCGGCCACCACCGTGCTGCTGGGCCTGGGCCTGGCCGGCCTGCTGGCCCGCCGTCGCCGCATCTCCTGAAGGAATGACCTCCATGAAGCTTTCATCCACACCCACCCGGCTGGCCCTGGCCCTGTGCCTGGTGCTCGGCACCCTGGCCACCGCCCACGCCCAGCGTGTCGTGCGCGACGCCGTCACTGGCGAGATGCGCGCGCTCACCGCCGCCGAAGCGGCGCAGCTCGAAGCCGTCGATCAGGCCCTGCGCAACCGCGTGCCGCGCGGCCTGCTGACCGGCAAGCCGAACCCCCAGCCGGTGCGCATGCCCGACGGTTCCGACTTCCTGGAAAGCACCGACGCCGACCTGAACTACTCCGTCGTCGTGCGCACGCCCGACGGGCGCCTGGTCCGTCAATGCGTGTCCAACCCCGTGCTGGCCGAGCGCATCGGCCGTGGCGAGATCACGTCCTTCGCCTCGAACTTCATGGAGCGTCTGAATGAGCGCTGATCGTTTCGCTTTTGCCCTCAGGCCGCTGGCTGCCGCAGCACTGCTGGGCGGATGCCTGTTCGCGCAGCAGGCCCTGGCCGCGGCCGAGATCATCGTCAACTTCACCAACACCGGCACCGTCGGCTACAACGACCCGACACCCGCCGCGCCGGTGGGCGGCAATCCCGGCACCACGCTGGGCGAGCAGCGCCGCCTGGCCACCCAACATGCCGCGAATCTGTGGGCCGCCACGCTCACCAGCAGCGCCACCATCCGCATCAATGCGCAGTTCACGGCGCAGGCCTGCACCGAGACCTCGGCCACGCTGGGCAGCGCCGGCCCGATCGGCAACTTCCGAAATTTCCCCGAAGCCACCTTCCAGGACACCTGGTATCCCTCGGCGCTGCGCAACAAGCTCGCCGGCAACGAAGCGCAGGTCGGCTCTCCGCAGTTGCAGATCAACTTCAACGTCAACCTGGGCACTCCCGGCTGTCTGACGGCCAGCCCCTGGTACTTCGGCATCGACAACAACCCACCGCCCGGAGCCATCAACCTGGTGGTGGTGCTGCTGCACGAATTCGGCCACGGCCTGGGCTTCACCGTCGGGCCCACCAGCGGCCAGACCGGTGCCCGCAGCTCCGGCAGCCCGTCGATCTGGGAGCGCTACATGCTCGACAACCAGACGGGCCTGACCTGGTTCGAGATGACCAGCAACGCGCAGCGCGCGGCGTCGGCCATCGGTGTGGATCGCCTGGTCTGGACCGGTCCGAACGTGACCGCCGCCGTGCCTTCGGTGCTGCGCCAGGGCATCGCCACGGCCACGGTCGCCGGCCCGGCGGTGCGCCAGCCGATCACGGTGAACGTCGGTGAAGCCTCCTTCGGCCAAGCGATCACGAACACGCCTTTCACGGCCGAAGTGGGGCAGGTGGTCGACCAGGCCGACGGCAACACCGGCCTGGCCTGCGAACCACTGTCGCCGAACAACGCCCGCGCCGTGCTCGGCAAGATGGCGCTCGTCGACCGGGGCACCTGCAACTTCATCGTGAAGACGGCCAATCTGCAGGCCGCGGGCGCCATCGGCATGCTGGTGGCCGACAACGTCGCCGCGCTGCTGCCGCCGAACGTGGGCGGTGTGAACCCAGCGGCCACCATCCCCAGCGCGAGCGTGCGCCTGGTCGACGGCAACTTCATCAAGGACCAGCTCAAGCGCCGTTCGCGCACGTCCACAGGCGTGTTCGTGACGCTGGGCTTGACCGGCACCCAGTTCGCCGGTGCCGACGCGGTCGGGCGCATCAAGCTGTTCACGCCCAACCCCTTCCAGGGTGGTTCGTCCGTGTCGCACTACGACGTCACGGCCTTCCGCCACCAGCTGATGGAGCCCGCCATCAACGGCGACCTCACGCAGAGCGTGCTGCCGCCGCAGGACCTGACCTTCCGCCTGTTCCAGGACATCGGCTGGTAAGTCACGACGGCCTGCCGTTCCACCGCGAACCCCGCCTCGGCGGGGTTCGCTGCTTTCCGGCGGTGCCTAGAATCCTGCTCCCCTTGCGAACGTTCTGCGAAAGCCACCCATGCCCGTCAACCTGACCGCTCCCGACCCGCAGCAACTGCACGCCGTTTCCGGCTTGCGCATCGGCGTGGCGATGGCCGGCGTGCGCAAGGCCAATCGCCGCGACCTGGTGGTGTTCGCGCTGGACGAGGGCAGCGCCGTGGCCGGTGTCTTCACCGCCAACCGCTTCTGCGCTGCGCCCGTGCAGCTGTGCCGCGAACATCTGCTGGCCGGCAGCGCCGCGGTGCGTGCACTCGTCGTCAACACCGGCAATGCCAACGCCGGCACCGGTGCCGACGGCCTGCAGCGCGCCCGCCGCACCTGCAGCGCCCTGGCCGCGTTGATGCAGGTGCAGCCGCAGCAGGTGCTGCCGTTTTCCACCGGCGTGATCATGGAAACGCTGCCCGTCGAACGCATCGAAGCCGGCCTGCCGGCGGCACTCGAGGCGCTGCGCCCGGCCGATGGCGCGGCCTGGGCCGAGGCCGCCGCCGGCATCATGACCACCGACACCCTGCCCAAGGCGGCCTCGCGCCAGGTGCAGATCGGCGGGCGCACCGTCAATGTCACCGGCATCGCCAAGGGCGCGGGCATGATCCGCCCGAACATGGCCACGATGCTGGGTTTCGTCGCCACCGACGCCGTCATCGCCCCGGGCCTGCTGCCGGCCCTGGTGACCGAAGCCGCCGACCTGAGCTTCAACCGCATCACCATCGACGGCGACACGTCCACCAACGACAGCTTCATGCTGATGGCCACGCAGCAGGCCGGCCATGCCGCCATCACCGCGCTGGACAGCGCCGAGGGCCGCGCGCTGAGCGACGCCGTGGTGGCCGTGTCGCAGCAGCTGGCGCAGGCCATCGTGCGCGACGGCGAAGGCGCCACCAAGTTCATCAGTGTCGTCGTCGAAGGCGGGCGCAACGAAGCCGAATGCCGGCTGGTGGCCTATGCCATCGCCCACTCGCCACTGGTGAAGACGGCCTTCTTCGCCAGCGACCCCAACCTCGGCCGCATCCTGGCCGCCGTGGGCTATGCCGGCATCGCCGACCTGGACCAGGGCCTGATCGACCTGTTCCTGGACGAGGTGCACGTGGTACGCGAGGGCGGCCGCCACCCCGACTACCGCGAAGAACACGGCCAGCGCGTGATGAAGCAGGCCGAGATCACCGTGCGCGTGAACCTGCACCGGGGTGCAGCGCAGGCCCAGGTCTGGACCTGCGATTTCTCGACCGAGTACGTGACGATCAACGCCGACTACAGGTCGTGATCCGAGGCTGACCTGAGGTTCCTTCCCCGCATTCCCGAGGGCGACCTCTGGCGCGACCCGGCCTACCTGCGGCTGTGGACCAGCATCCTCACCAGCAGCTTCGGCAACCAGGTGATGATGCTGGCGCTGCCGCTCACGGCGGCCGTGCTGCTGCAGGCCAAGCCCACGCAGATGGGGCTGCTGGTCGCGATCGAGCTGCTGCCGTTCATCCTGCTGTCCCTGCCATCGGGGGTGTGGCTGGACCGCGTGCGCAAGCTGCCGGTCTATGTCGTCGGCGAAAGCCTGCTGGCCGTGGCGGCCATCAGCGTGCCGGTGGCCTGGTGGCTGGGCTGGTTGACGATGGGCTGGCTGTACGTGGTGGGCTTCATCATCGGCGCGGTGCACACCGTGGCCGGCACGGCCGCGCAGATCGTGCTGACGCAGGTGGTCCCGCGTGACCGGCTGGTCGAGGCGCATGCGAAGAACGCGCTGGCCAGTTCGGGTGCCGAAGTGGCGGGCCCGGGCTTCGCGGGGCTGTTGATCAAGCTGGCCGGTGCGCCCGTGGCGTTGCTGCTGAACGCCGCACTGCTGCTGGGTTCGGCGCTCATCCTGCGCGGCGTGAAGGTGCACGAGCGGCGCGAACCGCGGCCCCCTGGCGACACCCTGGGCCACTTCTGGCGCGACATGAAAGCCGGCCTGCGCTTCGTCGTGGGCCACCGGCTGCTGCTGACGCTGGGCGTGCTGATGGGCGTGTGGCAGATGTGCCATTACGCGGCCATGGTGGTGCAGATCCTGTTTGCCACGCGCACCTTGGGCCTGTCGGAACAGGCGGTGGGCCTGTGCTACACGGGTGTGGGCGTGGGCACCATCCTGGGCAGCGTCTTCGGCCGCCGCGTCAGCCACCGCATCGGGCCGGGGCCTTGCCTGGTGGTGGGCTATGCCATCTGCGGCCTGGGCTGGGGCCTGCTGGCGGTGGCGCCGGCCAATGCCTGGGGCGTGGCCGCGTTCGCGCTGATGATGGCCATGTTCGCCGGCGGCGCGGTCTTCATCTTCATCAACTTCCTGGCGCTGCGCCAGGCCGTCACGCCCGAACCCATGCTGGGGCGCATGACCAGCACCATGCGCTGGATCACGCTGCTGGCCGCCGGCCCCGGGGCGCTGCTCGGGGGCTGGCTGGGCGAACACGTGGGCTTGCGTTCGGCGCTGGGCTTCGCGGCCATCGGTTCGCTGTTGCTGGTGGTGGTGGCCTGGCGGCTGCCGCTCATCCGCAACCTGAAGACGCTGCCCGAACCCGAGCGCGAGTCCGACTGGGTGGGTGCCGAGGCCGACGTGCGGCCGAACACCTGAACACGCGGCGGCTCAGGCGCCGGGGCCCAGCCGGTCGACCGCGTCGGTGATGATGCCGTGCACGCCCAGCGCCAGCAGGCGCTGTGCTTCGGCGGCGTCGTTCACCGTGTAGCACAGCCCGCGCAGGCCCTGGGCCTGCAGCGTGGCCATCAGCGCTGCGTCCATCACGCGGTGATTCGTCACCACGGCCACGCACTCCAGCGCCTGGGCTGTGGCCAGCCAGCCGTCCCACAGCGTGTCCAGCAGCAATGCCCGCGGAATGGCCGGTGCGGTCTTGAACGCACCTGCCAGCGCCTCGGGCTGGAAGGAACTGAACAGCGGCGGCGTGGCCGTGGCCGGCCACAGCGACAGGCAAGCCAGGCCGACCGCTTCGCCGGTGGCTCGTTCCAACCCGGGCGTGGGCTTGATCTCGATGTTGAGCAGATGGTCGTTGGCCAGCACGAAGAGAGCGATGGTCTCCAGCGTGGGCAAGGGTTCGCCGGCATGCTGGGGCGAATGCCAGCTGCCGGCGTCGAACCTGGCCAGCGCCGACCAGGGCTGCAGCCCGGCCGTGCCCTGGCCGCTGGTGGTGCGTTCCAGCGTGGCGTCGTGCAGCAGGAAGGGCACACCGTCGGCGCTGAGTTTCACGTCGCACTCGAAAGCGCGGTAGCCGTGGGAGGCACCCCGCCGGAACGCGGCCAGGGTGTTTTCCGGCGCGAGCTTGCCGGCGCCGCGGTGGGCGATCCAGGTGGGGTAGGGCCAGGGTTCCAGGCGCATGGTTCTGCGGCGCGGCCGCTCAGCGGTTCACGCGTTCGCCGCTGGTGCTGTCGAACCAGTGCAGCCGCTCCTCGGGCACGTGCACCGCCACCGTGTCGCCAGGCTTCGGCGGCTGCAGTGTCGCGTCCAGCCGCAGCGTGAAGCGGCTGCCGCCGAGCTGGCCGTAGACCAGGCGTTCGGCGCCCAGCATCTCCAGCATCTCCACCTGCAGGGGCCAGGTGCGGCCAGGCTCGGGTTGGGGTCGGAGTTCGGCGTGTTCCGGGCGTGCGCCCAGGGTCAGCGGCCCGCTGCGCGGCGCCGGCCGTGGCAGCGGCAGCGCTTGGCCGTCGAGCCTGAAGCTCGTGCCCTCGGCCTGGCCCTTCATCAGGTTCATCGGCGGGCTGCCGATGAAGCCGGCGACGAAGGTGGTGGCGGGCTCGCCGTACACCTGCTCGGGCGTGCCGATCTGTTCGATGCGCCCGGCGTTCATCACGATCATGCGCTGGGCCAGCGTCATGGCCTCGACCTGGTCGTGCGTGACGAAGAGCGAGGTGACGCCCAGCTCGGCGTGCAGCTTCTGGATTTCCAGCCGCGTCTGCGCGCGCAGCTTGGCGTCCAGGTTCGACAGCGGTTCGTCGAACAGGAACACCGCCGGCTGGCGCACGATGGCGCGGCCCATCGCCACCCGCTGGCGCTGCCCGCCCGACAGTTCACGCGGCTTGCGCTGCAGCAGGCTGCCCAGTTCCAGGATCTTCGCGGCCTTCTGCACCCGCGCCTCGATCTCGGCCTTCGGCTTCTTGGCGATCTTCAGCCCGTAGGCCATGTTGTCGTAGACGCTCATGTGCGGGTAGAGCGCGTAGTTCTGGAACACCATGGCGATGTCGCGTTCGGCCGGCTCCAGCGTGTTCACGACCCGGCCCGAGATGTCGATCTCGCCGCCGGTGATGGCCTCCAGCCCGGCCACCATGCGCAGCAGCGTGCTCTTGCCGCAGCCGCTGGGCCCGACGATGACGATGAACTCGCCATCGGCAATCTCGGCGTTCACGCCGTGGATCACCTTCACCGACTTCTGCCCAGTGCCATAGGTCTTCTCGACCTGCCTCAATACGATGGCGCCCATGCGTCTACTTTTCCGTGTCCACGAGGCCCTTGACGAACCACTTCTGCATCAGGATGACCACCAGCGCCGGCGGGATCATCGCCAGGATGGCGGTGGCCATGACCGCGTTCCATTCGGTGGCCGCGTCGCCGCCGGTGATCATGCG
>JANOBX010000030.1:0-2902 GCA_031411875.1 Burkholderiales bacterium
GAAGTCTCGCTTGCCGAAGGTGCAGATCGCAACCTCGCAAGAAGTGTGCTGGGGTAATTTCCCCTGCATGTCCGACTGGACGACAGGCCGCGGTAACCGCCCGCGAACAGGACGCGAAGCGACGCGCCAGACGCGGCGCCGTTTCACTCGGAGTAGCGCGCCGATGACGTACCTTTTGTCGTGGCGGTCAGTCGAACTGGCCTCATCCCCGGTGCGCCGCAGGTCGTGTGCGGTGAAAGGCGCCAGAGGCAGGTCGGCAGCCTTTGCCCGCTCGACGATGAGCTGCGTGACGCGATTCAGCGTCGCTTGCGACATGCATCGATCCGGGTCGTACCGGGACGGCAACACGTACCTGGAACCGCCAGCGCAGGTGTGCAGCGTGATCATGATGTCCAGGGCCTGCCGGGAGAGATAGCCCTCTAGCCATCGACCGCTTTCATCGCCAACAACGAGCACGCGACGTAGGAATGCCCGGCAGCCCCCCCTGGCATCGCCAGTCATCCGTGGCCCCGACAAGGACCGACGAACAGGCAGGTCTTGCAGATGCCGTCCGCGCATGCGCGGCGCTCCGGGATCTCGCCCGACAGCAGGGCTTGCCGGCGCGCCGCCAACGCATCCACTTGCGCCTCCGTCAGCAACTCGACGCGATGAGCCCGCCGGCTCTGTACATCAACTCCCTGGACCAGCACATAGGCATGCGCGCTGACGGTCTCGCCCGTCGTCGCCATGACCGCCGCTCGTTGCGCCGACAGCTCGATCACGTCGGATGGGTAGACCGTATCGTGACCGCGCGTTTTCAGCTCGACGAGGGTCAGGCGCCCCGCCCGATCGCGATACACCCGATCAACCCGTGCCGAGATCCTGATGGGCCCGTCGGTTCGAAACAGCCTCTCCGCATAGGCAAGCTTCGCCGCCTGCAACTCCCACGGCAGCCAAGGGTCCACGTCAAGTTGACGATGCGTCCGTCGAGTCCACCACACAACGATCAAGGCGAGCGCGACCAACGTTGCACCGATGGCCAACAGGTCAGTGGTCATGGCTGGACCCCCAAAGGCGCCGCCTCAGCGTGAGCCACCATCGCATGAAGCAGCGGCCCACCGCGACGGCCAGTCGAACGACCACTTCGAGCACAACATCAGGCAACCCAGCCGTGGTCCGGCTTGCCTGCCGGAGGAACTGTCGGTGCGCTCGAAGGCCGCGTTCAATCGCCACCTTCTGTGCTTCGGACGGGCGCTTGCCATGACGGTGCTCGAAGACCACCAACTTCTCGCACACGCCCATCTGCGCAAGCTGGGTCGCGCTGACGCGTGGCCCGCGACCTCGGCGCTTGTTCCGTGGCCACCTCACTTTCATGGCTCCTCGTCCGGGCCAGCCGGCAAGCTGAACGCCTGGTTGGTGTGTCGCGCACTGCCCGGGCTGACGCCCGCTGGCGTCTGCACCGGCAGCGCCACCGCCGGGTGAGCCGCGGTCAAGGCGGGCATCACGGTCCAGTTCTGCGCCAGCAGACCTTCGTGCGCCAGGAAGCGCAGTCGGTTCACCCGCTTCGTGCCCTTGTTGAAGCGGATCAGGTCGTCGTAGAGGCGTGGGTTGTCCTCGCGCGTCATCTCGAACAGCAGGCGCACGGGCTCTTCCTTTGTCGTCGTGGCGTGGGTCATGCGTCGCCCCCTTCGGTCTGCATCGAACGCAGCGTCCTGCCAGCGGTCTGCAGTGCGGTGTAGGCGTAGTTGGTGCCGGCGATCTGATAGCCCCGGACGTTGGCGAACATCGGATCCTTAACCTCCAGGATCTGGTGCGTGGCGAAGGCTTCCTTCACCGCCTTCTTGAACAGGAATGCGCCGCCGCCGACGAGGATCACGTGCTGGACGTTGTACGACTCGCCGATGCGATGCACCATGGCGGCCACGGCCTCCTTCGCGATGATCTCCACCATGGGCTTCATGCGCGCGATGTTGTAGGTCCGCTGGTAGACCGTCAGGCCCTTGCCGGTGCGCAGGGCCAGGTCGATGTTGTCCAGGTTGGTGTACGGCTTACCGATCTCCTGGCTCACGTCGTCGGCGATCAGTTGCAGGATGTTCGACACGCCGCGGTCGACCGAGTGGCTCTGCTTGTGCGACAACTTCATGCCGCGCGCCACCAGCCAGTCGAACGTGCGCGAGCCCGGGTCGATCACCAGGCTTTGCTCGTGCTCCATGGCTTCGACCTTGTCGTTCTGCGTGGCGTAGTCGATCAGCGCGCCGTTCGGCTGGGCCATGGCCAAAGCCTTGCGGACCGTCACCACCTTGCCGCCGCCTACGTCGTGTCGGCCGGTCATCAGCTTCTCCAGCGCCGCCTTCTTCGCCGCGATGGCCGCGACCGGCAGGCCGACCACAGCAGGTCGATGGCCTCGACCTTCATCATGCGCAGAGCACCGCGTGCGAGCGCCAGGTACTGCGGCGTGTCGGTGTAGTCGCCGTGGATCTGCGTGGCGCGAAAGGCATCGGCCGCCAGCATCACATCGGGCCCGACCTCGTAGAACAGGCCGTTGATCGGGATGGCCACCGTCTTGCGTCCATCGGCACCCAGCGTCTTCGCCGGATCGCGCGGGCTGGGGTAGGCGCGGGATGGGAAGCAGGCACAGCGGATGTCGCCGACCTTCCCACCACCGACGCCGGTGACGTACTTGGTGTTGCCGAACCCGACATCCACCGCTCGAATGACCAGTTCCATCAGAGCGCTCCAAGGCAAGGTTTCAAGGCGATCAGCATCGACGCGTCGAAGTGATCGATCCACGCGGAACGCCCCTTCAAGTCCTGGTCTTTCGCGATCAGCTTCCGCCTGAGAGCGACCAGACACTGGTTCAGTCTCGGCGCAGCGTGAGCGCGTTGCCAGGCGGCCAGAGGGCGGCCTTCGTGTCGAACCACGG
>JANOBX010000031.1:0-2730 GCA_031411875.1 Burkholderiales bacterium
CGGTTGACCCAGCCGGCGTCGGTGCTGGAGCTGTAGGTGCCGATGACGCTGAAGTCGCCCGGGGCGGTGCCCGTGGTGCTGACCAGCACGTCGACACGGTCGAGGAAGCCGCTGTCGCCACCGCGCACCGCGAACGACACCATGCTGGTCGAATCGAGCAGCAGCTGCGGCGTGATCAGCCAGTTGGCGATCGAGCCGGTGGTCAGGGTGGTGCCCAGGAAGTTGGCTGCGGCGTAGGAATTGGCCGGGCCGGAGGCGGCGCTGAAGACGCCGGTATTGCCCTGGAACCAGGTCAGGCCCGGCGAGGGGCTGGTGTTGACGAAGGTCCAGCCGGCACCGGACAAGGCCGGGACATCGTCGAAACCCTGGGCCAGGACAACCTGGGCCTGGGCCGCCCAGCAGCCGCTGAGCAGTGCTGCGGCAATGGCCGCGTGTTTGATCGCCAATGTAACCCCCCACCTGAGCGTTGATACTTCTCGATAGGTAGGGGCAGAGTTCGCTACAACCCCGGATCAGGGGGGTCGAATGTCCTGATCGACAACAAAAAACCCCGCCGAAGCGGGGTTCTCGGAACGCACCGGCAGCAGGGCTTACCAGCCGATGTCCTGGAACAGACGGAACGTCATGTCTTCCGGCGGCAACACGCTCTGCGTCAGGTTGCTGTTGATCGCCGGCTCCATCAGCTGGTTGCGGAACATCTGATCGGTGAAGTGCGACACCGACGAGCCGCCCTGGAACGGATTCGGCGCAAACATCTGAGCACGACCCAGCGCGTCAGCGCCGGTGAATTGCGTGCCGGTCACGCCGAACGTGCCAATCAAGCCCGAGCGCGTCCGCGAGCGGGTCTGCAAGGCCGCCTTGATCGTGTTGCCCTGGGCCTGCGTGATGCCGAGCACCGGGATGCTCACGGTCGGATCGGCGCCACCCGGAGCCAGCAGGCCGGCCTGGTTGTTCGCGATGATCACGCCGATGGCGCCCGCGTTCTGCGCGTTCTTGGCCTTGATGGCGAACCCGCAGACACCGCGGTCGATGAGAGCGATGCGGCCGGTGACCGCCAGCGTATTGGCAGCGTTGAAGGGCAGGCAGCCGCCGCCGGTGCCTGCACCCTGCTCGACCACCGGCATCACCTGGCCGGTGATCGACGGGCCCAGAACGGCAGGGCCCAGCGCGGAGTCACCCGCGACATAGACGCCTGCCGCCGTGCCCGCGCCCGCGCCGCTGATCGTGACTGCAGCCTGGCCGAGACGCAGCACGCTGGGCAGCGCTGCGTTCACGTTGGCACCCGTCCAGACCAGACCCGTGACGCTGATGGCGGAGGCAACACGCTCCGCGGCCGTGGCGTCGACCCAGCTCTTGTTGGCCGCCGTGCTGAACAGGAAGTGGTCCCAGATCGACGGGAAGCCGCTGAACTGGACGCCGTCACCGTTGAACCCGGTGAAGGTCTGGAAGCCCAAACCGTGAGCCATCTCGTGCTGCAGCACCGCGACGAAATCGATCAGGGTGCCTTCGTTGCCGTCGAGACCGTAGTACCAGCCGGAAGCCTCCAGGCAACCCGGTGTGCCCAGATTCGCATTGAAGTTGGAGTTGATCTGGGGCGCGTTCGCCGTGCCCTGATAGACGCCGGAGATCTTGTTGGCCAGCGCGTACGAATACCAGGTAGCCGGCCGACCGGCGTTCGGGAAGTCGCGGAAGATCGACGTCGCGCCGGCACTGCCCAGCACGCCGCCGGTGGCGGTGCAGGTCAGCGCCGAGAACTGCGCATTGATGATGATCGGCTGGTTGCTGGTGAGCGTGGCACCCCAGATGTTCGCCGCGTAGGCGAATGCGATCAGACGCTGTTCGCCGACGGTCGTGCCGGTATTGCCGCCAACCGGCGTGGCCGGCGTGGGGTCGTTGAATCCGACGCCCGGGGCGTTGATGTTGTTGATGACGATCGTGGCGGCGGCTTGTGCCTGCCCGGCGATGGCCAGGCCGCAGGCGACGAGGCTCGCGCCCGCCAGGGCCTTCAAGCTGAAGCGCTTACTTGCTGACATTGAATTGCTCCTTCGACGGCAGGCCGATGCGCTTGGCGAATGCCGGGGCATGGACGGCCGCCTGGGCCGATTCCACGCTGTTGATGCAGACCATCTCGAGCTTGCCGTCGCTGTTGATGCGGGCCACCGAGAACATCAGGGTGGAGGCGTCGAGCTCCTGGCCGACTCCGCCGCCACGCAGGGCTTGCGGCTGCGGGTCGACCGTGCCGGTGATCATGCCGATGCGCTGGCCGCGCGAGGCCGCCTGCATCGACGCGTCGATCGCGGCGCGGATTTTGGCGGACTCGTTTTCGTCCAGCGAGCGGACGATCACGTTCTGGGCCTGGACAGCGCCTGCCAGGCCGAAGCCCGCGACGAGTGCAGCCAGCACCTTGGAAAGACTGGGGTTCATGCGTTGTCTCCGTTTCAGGCAGAAAACCGACGGCGGGCCAGCAGGCCTGCCAGGCCCAGACCCAGCAGCACGGTGGTGGCCGGCTCGGGCACGGCGGTGATGGACACGTTGTCGATGCCCAGGTAGCTGCCGGCGGTGGCCACGTCGGCCACCACGTAGCGGAATGCCACGTAGCTGGGCGTGGCGGCGCTCAGGCTGGCCGGGAAGCTGCGGTTGACCCAGCCGGCGTCGGTGCTGGAGCTGTAGGTGCCGATGACGCTGAAGTCGCCCGGGGCGGTGCCCGTGGTGCTGACCAGCACGTCGACA
>JANOBX010000032.1:0-2658 GCA_031411875.1 Burkholderiales bacterium
GCTACTTTGGCGACATGTCGGCACCTTATGTCGCGGCGGACGACACGTCAACCAATCATGTCGATGTTTTTCACTTTTATCGACACGACTCAGTCCGCATGTGGGCAACAGCAACAAGTGACCGCCCTCACGTCGCCGAAAACCTCTTCTCAACTGCCGGTTGAAGACGACCAGGTAGATGCTGCCGGCGGTCAAGGTCGAGCAGGGGCAGTTCGGTCGAGATCATCCTGTCGCGCCAGCCGCGATGGACACCAAATACCGCACCAGATCATCAGTCCGCCCTTCCGAGACCAGGCGCTCGGCGGTCTTGTAACTGAACATCGACAGCGGCTCGTTGCGGTACCAGAACAGCGCCTTGTGCAGGTCGCCGTTCAGGTCGGTCGCGGCCTTGATGGCGCGCAGCGCTTCGCGCAGGAAGTCCTGAACACCACGAGACGCTGGTGCACGGCTGATCGTGCTGCGATGCACGTGTGCCTGCTCGGCCAGCGTTTCCAGGTCGATGTGCATGGCCTGGCTGAAGCGCTCCGGTGAAATCACAAGGGCGGCCGTGTCGGCCTCGCGCAGAAACTCGACGAAGTGTTCGAAGGTACCGCCCAGCAGCGGCGGCTCAGCCATGGGGGCATCGGTCACGACCACACCTCACTTCACGGGCACCAAGTTCATGCACGACTTGAGCACACATCAAGCAGCGTCGCAATGTGGCTTCCCAGCGAGTTCCGTCTGGCCGCGCCGGTGCGGCGCGTATAGCGCGTTATACAAAGCGATCAGCCTGCCGGGATCGCCAACACTTCGAGTCGGAGGCACGTGATCGAACTGGCGGCCACCGCCCAGCGCTTCGCGGATTCGACCGCGCTAACCACCACGCAGTCGGCGCCCTCGACCTTGGCATCAACGAGAACGCGAACCTGGACACCATCGACCTCACCCAGCAGCGCAACCGTGCGTGACCGCGGCTTGCTTGCCGAGGCGATGGTGATCGGGACTGATGGCACCGACACGGCTGAACGTGCGCTCGGGTCGAGTGACTGAGGAGCCACCATGTCAGGCTGCGCGGCCGGATCAGCCTGCGCGAGTGTGGGCGGCGGCGTCTGTTGAGCCTGTGCGACGGGGGCCAGCCGCTCCTTGAACAACTGCACATCTGACCGCGAGACATGCGCCCTGCCCTCAATCCATTGCGCGACGGCCTCGGGCTGCGACTCGTGCAGCTTGCGCAGTTCGTAGAGCTCGCTGATGCCACGGCATCGCCCACTGCGGTACAGGTCCAACAGCCAGGCGGGTGGATCGATCAGGGCGCCGATGAACGTCAGGTAGCCGCGCGACTTGCCGAGGGTTCGGGCGATCTCACTGGACCGGGCGCCCGACTGCAGCTTCTTCTGGACGAACATTGCTAGTTCCAACGGGCTCAGGCTCTCACGCTGTTCGTTCTCGATCACCTGGTCGTAGCTGTCCATCGCGTTGTCGACATACGCAGGGATCGTGGGCTTGCCCGCCAGGCGCGAGGCGCGCAGACGCCGGGCACCGAAGTTCACCATCCAGCGGTCGGGCGTCACCGGATGCCGGCGTACCGAGATGGCTTGCAACACGCCGCGCGCCTTGACGGAGTCGGTCAGTTCCGCGAGGGTCACCTGATCGAAGTCCTTGCGCGGTTGATCGGGGTCTTCGTCGATCAGATCGAGGGGCAGTTGCAGTGGCGTACCGGCCGTCAGGATGGCGGGCGCGTTCAGCAGGTCGAGACCATCAAGCGGCAGTGTCATGGCCTGCTCCGGATTGGGGACGGGCCTGCTGCTGCCCCGTGACGATGCCTGCCAGCGCACGCAATGTGGGCTCGACCTCCTTCCACGCCTCACGCGCAGCGCTCTTCTTCATCTCCCACAGCACCTCGCCATGCGCCTGGGCCTCGGCGATCGAGGAACGCCGAGGGACGGATGCGAAGTCGCCCGGCCCGTCGCCGATGCGGATCAGCAGCGGGTGATAGCGCTGCACGATCTGAAGGAAGTTGGCCCGCTGGAACGGCGTGGACTCGACCATCGTCGGCAGCAGCCCGATCAACTGCAACTTCGGGTTGAGCACGGCCTTGATCTTGCGCACGCCGGCGCGCGGGTGGTTCAGCAAGCCGTGCACGCCCTCCATCGCTTCCTGGTTCAGCTGGATCGGCGACAGCACGAAGTCGGCCGACGCCAGCGCCGAGATGACCCGAATATCCGGACCGGGGTTAGTGTCGATCACGCACACGTCGAACTGCTTGTCCATGACCGCGAGGAAGTGGCGCAGGTTGCGCGCGAACGGTGTGTGGTTCGTGGACTGCAGCTCCAGCATCGACAGCGGCGTGTCGCCGGCCACCATCACCAGGTCCGCGCTCGGCATCACCGACACCGACTCGGTCAAGAGGCGGTCCGCCGTGATGCCGGCATCCTGGACCCGGCTCGATCGTCGCATCGAGCCGCTGAAATTGCCCTGGTGGTCGAAGTCGATCGCCAGCACGCGCTGTCCATGTTGGGCGAAGTAGTGCGACATCAATGTCGCGACGGCCGACTTGCCGACGCCACCCTTCTGGTTGGCGAGAACGAGTGTCTTCATCAAGAGTCCTCCGACGCAATCGACGTGGGGCGAGCCGTGGCAGAGGACTGTTCCCCGGGTGCCGCGCTCGAAGAGCCGGCG
>JANOBX010000033.1:0-4872 GCA_031411875.1 Burkholderiales bacterium
TCGGCGATGTTGGCCAGGTGGCTGAAGTAGCTGAAGGCGCGGATGACGGTGACGGTCTGGTCGGCCGAAAGGTTCTTGAGCAGCCGGTCGAGCACACGGCCGGCGCTGGCGTCGGCCTTCAGCCGGTAGGCCACGCTGAGCTGCCGTACCCGCTCGATCAGTTCGAAAGCTTCGACGCCTTCCTGTTCCCGGATCACCCCGCCGAGGATGCGTCCGAGTAACCGGATATCTTCGACCAGCGGTTTGTTCTTCGCGGCAGCATCGGCTTTCTGCTGGGTGGACGAGGCTGAACGTGGGGCGGTCTTGGCGCTGCGAAGGCTGGGCATGAGGCGTCCTGAAGCTGTAACCAGGTTACAGATGATGCACGCAAGCCGCATGCCGCGGCAAGGCCGGCCGGAGCCCTGGCGATAATCGCCGCCATGAGCCCAAACACCCCCACCATCATCGCCACGCGCGAAAGCCGTCTGGCCCTGTGGCAGGCCGAACATGTGCGCGACGCGCTCATCGCCCGTTTCGGCCTTGCCGTCGAACTGCTGGGCATGACCACCCGCGGCGACCAGATCCTCGACCGCGCCCTCAGCAAGGTGGGCGGCAAGGGCCTGTTCGTGAAGGAGCTGGAAACCGCGCTCGAGGAAGGCCGCGCCCACCTGGCCGTGCACTCGCTCAAGGACGTGCCCATGGACCTGCCCGACGGCTTTGCCCTGGCCGCGGTCTGGGAGCGCGAAGATCCGCGCGACGCCTTTGTCAGCAACCGCTACGCCAGCCTCGACGAACTGCCCCAGGGTGCCGTGGTCGGCACGAGCAGCCTGCGCCGTGTCACCCAGCTGATGGCGCGGCGGCCCGACCTGCAGATCGAGCCGCTGCGCGGCAATCTCGACACGCGCCTGCGCAAGCTCGACGAAGGCGGTTTCGACGCCATCGTGCTGGCCGCGGCCGGCCTGATGCGGCTGGGCCTGGCCGAGCGCATCCGCTGCCGCTTCGAGCCCGAGCAGATGATCCCGGCAGCCGGGCAGGGCGCGCTGGGCATCGAGGTGCGCGACGACGCCACCGAGCTGCGTGGTCTGCTGCGCCAGACCATTCACCTGCCCACCTTCCTGGCTGCGCACGCGGAACGCGCCGTGTCGCGGGCACTGGGCGGCAGCTGCAGCATGCCGCTGGCAGCGCACGCCACCTGGCAGGGCAGCCGGCTGACGCTGGTGGCGGCGCTGGGCGACAGCGTCGACGTCAGGCGCCCGCTGCTGCACGCCACGGTGCAGGCCGACATCGTGCAGGCCGTCGACAGCGAGCCTGCAGCCCGTGCGCTCGGCGAGCAGGCGGCACAAGCGCTTCGCGTTGCCGGCGCCGGACAGTACCTGCCCGCAGCGCTGTGAAGCTCATCATCACCCGCCCGCTCGGCCAGGCCGCGCCGTGGGTGATGCGCTTGCAGGCGCTGGGCGTGGATGCTCAGGCGCTGCCCTTGATCCACATCGACACCCTGGAAGATCCGACACCGCTGCGGAACGTCTGGGCGCGGCTGGCCGGCTACATGATGGTCGTGTTCGTCAGCGCCAACGCGGTTCAGCACTTCTTCGCCGCGGGCGCACCTGCGGGCGGACACCGCACAGCCTGGCCGCACGGTGTCGCGGCTGCTTCAACCGGCCCGGGCACGAGTGCCGCATTGCGGACAGCAGGGGTGCTGCCCACCCAGCTGGTCGAACCCGACCCCGGCGCGGGCCGGTTCGACTCCGAGGGCCTGTGGGAGGAGCTGCAATCCCGTTCCTGGTCGGGTCGCCGGGTGCTCGTGGTGCGGGGCGAAGAAGGCCGCGACTGGCTCGCCGACGCCTTGCGTTCCCGGGGCGCAGAGGTCGACTTTGTGGCCGCCTACCGGCGTTGCCCGCCACGCCTGGACGCGGAACACTCCGCCCTGCTCCAGCAGGCCGTGGCCGAACCCGACCGACATGCATGGCACTTCAGCAGCAGCGAGGCCATCGGCTTCCTGGGGGGGCTGGCCGCTGCCCTGCATCCGCCGCCCGATTGGCGGCACGGCCGCGCCATCGCTTCCCATCCGCGCATCGTGCAGACGGCGTGCGATCTGGGCTTCGGCCAGGTGCAGCAGGTCGGCGTCGACCTGCAGTCGGTGGCCGATTGGTGGTCGGACCCCGCACGCTGGCAGCGCAAGCCGCGCACTCCCTAGAATCCGCTCGTTGTCATGCTGACGCGACTGTGACCGAACCCGAAGCCCTGAAACCCGAGAGCCTGCCGCCGCCTGCTCCAGCCCTCTCTGCCGACCAGGCCGCAGCCGGGTCCCGGGCGACAGGAACGGGCCGCTGGTGGGCGCTGGCAGGCCTCGTGCTCGCCGGCATTGCGACGGCCGCGCTGGTGCTGGCCTGGAACACGCAGCAGCGCGTGAAGGCACTGGAAACCGAACTCGTCAAGCGCCAGCAGGACAGCGGCAGCCAGGCAACCGAGGCGCGCACCCTGGCCCGCCAGGCCGAAGCCGTGGCGCGAGAGGCTGCGGCGCGCGTGGCGCTGCTCGACGCCCGCGTGGCCGAGTCCAGCCTGCAAAGGACGCAGTTCGAGGATCTCGTGCAGTCGCTGGCACGGTCGCGCGACGAGAGCGTGCTCACCGACATCGACAGCGCCCTGCGCGTGGCTCTGCAGCAAAGCGCCATCACCGGCAGCGCCGAGCCGCTGGCCATCACGCTGCAGCAAGCCGACGAGCGGCTGGCTCGCTACAACCAGCCGCAGCTGGAACGGGTGCGTCGTGCCGTCGCCCAGGACCTCGAGCGCGTGCGCGCCGCGGGGGCCTCGGACATCGGTGTTCTCACCGCCCGCCTGGACGAGCTGACGCGCATGGTCGATGAGCTGCCGCTGGCATCCGAACCGCAGCGCCGTGCCATGCGCGCGGAGGCTGCGACGCCCGTCGCGGTCGCTTCGGCATCGGCACGGGCGCAGCCCGCTGTGAAGTCCGCGGCTGCAGCGCCTGCCATCGCGCCCAGCGCAGCGCCGGCGGCTTCTGCCGCCGCCGCCACCGACGCCGTCAGGTCCTGGAGCGGCCTGCTCGGCGAGCAGAGCCAACGGCTGCTCGGCCATGTCTGGGGCGAGATACGCAGCCTGGTCCGCGTCACCCGCATCGACGAGCCCGAAGCCATGCTGCTGGCCCCCGAACAGGCCTGGTTCCTGCGCGAGAACCTGAAGCTCCGGCTGCTGAACGCCCGGCTGGCGCTGCTGTCACGCCAGTTCGAAACCGCCCAGCTCGACCTGCGCGATGCCCAGGCGGCACTGGACAAATACTTCGACCGCAATTCCCGCCGTGTCCAGCAGGGCAGTGAACTGATCCGACAGGTGGCCGGCGAAGCCCGGGTCGTGAGCATCCCGCGGCCCGATGCCACGCTGGCGGCCATCGCCACGGCGTCGGCCGGTCGCTGAAGGCCGGGCCGGCCCATGCGGCGCATCGTCTGGCTCATCCTGCTGTTCACGGTGGCCGTGGTGGCAGCCACGGTGCTGGGCAGCAACGACGGGCTCGTCACCCTGTACTGGCACGGCTGGCGTACCGACCTGTCGCTGAATCTCTTCGTCATCCTGCTCGTCGGAACCTGCGTGCTCGGCGTGGCTGCCGTGCAGGCCTTCACCGTGCTGGTCAGCTTGCCGCGGCGTGCCAGCGAATGGCGTGCCTCGCAGAAGGAACGTGCTGCCCAGGCAGCTTTCCGCGACGCCCTGGCCGAATACTTCAGCGCCCGCTACGGCCGCGCCCGCAAGGCTGCGCAACGCGCCCTGCTGCTGCAGAGCGAAGCGCCGGCCTTGCAGGGTGATGCCGACTTCCGGCTGCTGGCGCAGCTGCTGGCAGCGGGCAGCCTGCACCGCCTGCAGGACCGGCCGCAGCGTGATCTGGTGCTGGCGCAGGCCCTGAAGGCGCCGCGCAAGCCTGGCAGCCCGCAGCCGGCAGACGACGCCGCGCGCATGCTCGCGGCCGAATGGGCGCTGGACGACCGCGACGCGCCGCGGGCCATGGAGATACTCGCTGCGCTGCCGCCCGGTGCTGCCCGCCGCACCCAGGCGCTGCGCCTGAAGCTCCAGGCTGCGCGCATGGACCGCCAGCCGCTCGAAGCACTGCACATGGCGCGCCTGCTCGCCAACCACCAGGCCTTTTCGCCGGTGGTGGCACAAAGTCTGTTGCGGTCCCTGGCCGGCGAGGCGCTGGACAGCGTTCACGACCTGCAGCAACTGCGGCGCCTCTGGTCCCAGTTCGACGCGGCCGACAGGCGCGATGCCCAGGTCACGGCCCGGGCCGTGCAGCGGGCCGTGCAATTGCAGGCGCACGACGAAGCCAGGCAATGGCTGAAGCCCTTCTGGGAACGCCTGTCCGAGCTCAGCCGAGAAGACCGCGAGATCGTTGCGCTGGCCTTCATCGACGCCTGTCCGGGCATCGGCCCCGACTGGCTGCCACGTCTTGAAAGCGCGGTGCAGGCCTTCGGCCATGAACCGGCCATGGTGGCGGCCGTGGGCCAGGCCTTCGCCGAGCGCCAGCTCTGGGGCAAGGCCCGGCGCCTTCTGGAGCAGGCCGCGGCGGCACCGGCGTTGCCCGGGCGCATTCGCCGCGCGGCCTGGCGTCAACTCGCGGCCCTGGCGCGCCAGGAGGGGCTGCAGGCGCGCGCTTCGGAGTGCGAACGCGAAGCTGCCGCCATCGACTGAAATGAGATGCTATACTGTTAGGCTACGTGCGGCTGTAGCTCAGCTGGATAGAGTACTTGGCTACGAACCAAGGGGTCGTGGGTTCGATTCCTGCCAGCCGCACCAGAACAACAGTGTTCTAGGACAACGGGTTAGACGCTTCGGCGTCTAGCCCGTTTTTCTTTGCCTGCGAACATCCGGGTGGGGTGCTGCCCCACCCGA
>JANOBX010000034.1:0-16095 GCA_031411875.1 Burkholderiales bacterium
CAGATTCTAGAAGGCCGGGCCAAAGTACCGCTGCCACCGTTTTTTGGCCAGTCCCGGTCCGAAGGCCGGCGAATACACTTCTGCCATGCAGCAAGCCTTCATCAAGCGCCGGCCGTGGCCGCATGTCGGGTTGTCCTGAACCATGCTGGATGGCATCAAGCGCTGGCTGAGCGGGCCGCAAGGCACCGGGACCACCGGTTACGAGGGCATCGTCGCCTGGGCCCAGGGCAATCAGAGCACCTTCAGGGGTGTGCAGGACGAGGGCTTCGTCGTCGACGGCCGGCTGGGCACCATCGCCTGGCGGCTGGAGTGGGGGCCCTCGCAGCGCCCCTACATCACCGGCCATGAGCTGCGTCTTCGCGCCGACAGCGGTGTCGAACCCGAACTGCAGTTGCTGGTGCTGTCGCGCGATCTGCAAGAGCAGCTGGAAAAGACGATCTTCGAGCAGTACGTCGAAGATGTGCAGACCCGCATCGACAACCAGACTCCGCCCGAGATGCGCTGGCTCGTGATGTTTCCCAAGCTGCCGGCCAGCGACATGGTCGCGCTGCGTGAACGCTACGCGGCGGTGGGTAATGGCAAGTCCTGGCTGCAAAGCTGGTTGCGCGGGGCCCTGTCCCAGGCGCTGGCACTGCGCGCCGAGCAGTCGACGGCGCCGCTGGTGCTGATGATCGGGCGCAGCCGCCTGATGCTGCGCACGGCCATGGAAGAGCCCACGGTGCCGGAGCTGCAGCGCGTGCTGGCCCTGTTCGAGACCGCCTTGCGCGAGGCCCGTCGCGTGGCCAGCGAAAACCCGCGCGGCCTGCCCGACAGCCGGTCGCTGCCCAGCGGCGGCAGCGAATGGGACGCCTCGACCTCGGCCAGGTCGGGGGACGATCCACCCGCCCGCGACTGAGCGCCGCCCCGGCAGTTCAGCCGGGCACGGCGATCTTCCCGAGTTCGAGCTTGGCGATCGCGTTGCGGTGCACCTCGTCAGGGCCGTCGGCGAAGCGCAGCGTGCGCGCGTTGGCGTAGAAGTAGGCCAGCGGCGTGTCTTCGCACATGCCGGCGCCGCCGAAGACCTGCATCGCCCAGTCGATGACGTCGCAGGCCATGTTCGGTGCCACCACCTTGATCATTGCGATCTCGGCCTTGGCGGTCTTGTTGCCCGCCACGTCCATCATCCACGCGGCTTTCAGCGTCAGCAACCGTGCCTGCTCGATGCGGCAGCGGGCCTCGGCGATGCGCTCCAGCGTCACGCCCTGCTGGGCGATGGTCTTGCCGAAGGCGGTGCGGCTGCCAGCGCGTTCGCACATCAGCTTGAGCGAACGTTCGGCCAGGCCGATGAGGCGCATGCAGTGGTGGATGCGGCCGGGGCCCAGGCGGCCCTGGGCGATCTCGAAGCCGCGGCCTTCGCCGAGCAGGATGTCTTCCACCGGCACGCGCACGTTCTTGAAGTCCACCTCCATGTGGCCGTGCGGGGCGTCGTCGTAGCCGAATACCGACAGCGGGCGCATCACGGTGATGCCGGGGGTTTCGCGCGGCACCACGATCATCGACTGCTGCGAGTGGCGCGGTGCCGTCGGGTCGGTCTTGCCCATGAAGATGAAGACCTGGCAGCGCGGGTCGCCGGCGCCGCTGGTCCACCACTTGCGGCCGTTGATCACGTAGTGGCCACCATCGCGTTCGATGCGGCTTTCGATGTTCGTCGCGTCGGAGCTGGCCACCGCGGGCTCGGTCATGGCGAAGGCGCTGCGGATCTGCCCGGCCAGCAGCGGCTTGAGCCAGCGTTCGCGGTGAACGGCGGTGCCGTAGCGCGCGAACACTTCCATGTTGCCGGTGTCGGGGGCCGAGCAGTTGAACACTTCGCTGGCCCAGGGCACCGCGCCCATGATCTCGGCCAGCGGCGCGTATTCCTGGTTGCTCAGGCCGGCGCCGAGGTCGCTGGTGTCGACGCCATGGCTTTCTGCCCTGGGCGGCAGGAACAGGTTCCACAGACCGGCGGCGCGGGCCCTGGGCTTCAACTCCTCGATGACCTGCAGCGGTGTCCAGCGTTTGCCGGCCTTCGTGTTGGCGTCGATCTCGGCGAAGTAGCGGCCCTCGGCGGGATAGACATGCTCCTGCATGAACGCGGCGACACGTTTCTGCAGGTCCTGGGTGCGGGGCGAAAAGCCGAAGTCCATCGGGTGTCTCCTGGTGCGATTTCTGGAAGGTGCGCCGGGTCAGCTGCGCTGCGCGAACTGCCAGGCCATCTCGGCCAGCGGCCGGGTGCTGGCTCCGGTGGCCTTGGCCTGGGCGCTGCTGGCAGTGCCGTCGACCACGCGCTTGGCAATGCCCTGGGTGATGCTGGCCAGACGGAACAGGTTGTAGGCGAGGTAGAAGTTCCAGTCGGCCATCACGGCCTGGGGATCCGGGCGACCGGTGCGCTCGCAGTACCAGCGCACGTAGTCGGCTTCGGATGGGATGCCGAGCGCGGCATGGTCGAGCCCGCCGATGCCGCGGAAGGTGCCGGGCGCAATGTGCCACGCCATGCAGTGGTAGCTCAGGTCGGCCAGCGGATGGCCGAGGGTCGACAGTTCCCAGTCGAGCACCGCGCTGACGCGTGGTGCAGCGACGTCGAAGATGAGGTTGTCCAGGCGGAAGTCGCCATGCACGATGGCGACCTGGCTGGCGTCGCGCGCGCTGGCCGGGATGTGGGCGGGCAGCCAGTCGATGAGCCGGTGCATTTCGGCAATGGGCTCGGTGCTGCTCGCCAGGAACTGCTTGCTCCAGCGGCCGATCTGGCGGTCGAAGTAGTTGCCAGGCTTGCCGTAGTCCGACAGCCCCACGGCTGCGATGTCGACGCCGTGCAGCGCCGCGATGACGCGATTCATCTCGTCGTAGATGGCGCCGCGTTCGGCCGGTGCCAGGCCAGGCAGCGACTGTTCCCACAGCACCCGCCCACCGACGAACTGCATCACGTAGAAGGCCCGGCCGATGACGCTTTCGTCTTCGCACAGCAGGTGCATCCTGGCCACCGGGACGGCACTGCCGGCGAGGGCCTGCATGACACGAAACTCACGCTCGATGGCATGGGCCGAAGGCAGCAGCCTTGCCGCCGGACCGGGCTTGGTGCGCATGACGTAGTCGCAACCCGGTGTGACGAGCTTATAGGTGGGGTTGGACTGTCCGCCCTTGAACTGCGACACCTCGAGCGGCCCCGTGAAGCCGGGCAGGTGCTGGCGCAGGTGGGCTTCGAGCGCGCCGACGTCGAAGGCGTGGCTCTCGGCCATCGGGCGCGTGCCGCTGTAGGAATCCATGGCGTTCAGGGCTTCGAACTCAGCGGTCGGCGGCGGCCAGCAGCTTGTCGCGCGACAGCACCACCAGGCGGGTGGGTTCGACCCGCACCGCGCCGTCGCGTTCGAAGCCCTTGAGTTCCTGGTTCACGCGCTGCCGCGAAGCCCCGAGCAGCTGGGCCAGGTCTTCCTGCGCCAGAGCCAGGCCGATGCGGATCTCTTCGCCCTGGGGTGTGCCATAGCTCTTGGCGAGCAGCAGGATCTGCTTGGCCAGCCGGGCTTGCAGCGGCCGCGTGTTGAGGTCCTCGAATTGGTCGAACATCAAGCGCAGGCGGCGGCAGTTCAGGCGCAGCAGGGCTTCGTAAAGCTCCACGTGCAGGGCCAGCAGCGCCTTGAAGTCGGGCTTGCGCACCACGAGCAGCGTGGTCGGACCATGCGCATCGGCGTCGTGCGTGCGGGGCAGGCCGTCGAAGAGGGCGATGTCGCCGAACCAGGTGCCGGGCTCCACATAGGTCAGCGTGACCTGCTTGCCCGACAGCGACACCGAGCTCACGCGGACCGCACCTGCCGCGACACCGCACCACTCCTCGGCCGCCGTGCCGCGCGAAGCCAGGGCTGCGCCGTCCTGCAGGCGACGCACCACGGCGCGGGAAAGAATGTCGTTGCGCAGTGCCTGAGAGAGCTTGCCGAACCACGCGCCCGCCTCGATGTTGGAACGTTCGTCGATTGTAAGAACCGGGGTATTCATGTCTTGTCTCTGAAGCGACAGGTGGCGCACCCTTCATTGTCTACGCTCATGCGAACGCCCCAGGAGAAAGCCATGCCCGCAACTGCCCTGCGCATCCCTTCGCGCCGCCATGAAGTCAGCGACGCCGAATGGCGTGTGCGTGTCGACCTGGCGGCGGCCTACCGGCTGGCCGCCCTGTTCAAATGGGACGACCTCGTCTACACGCACATCAGCGCGCGCGTTCCGGGTGTCGAAGGCGAGTTCCTGATCAACCCTTACGGCTTGATGTTCGAGGAGATCACGGCATCCAGCCTGATCCGCGTGGACGCGCAGGGTGCCAAGCTCGACGAGTCGGAATACGAGATCAACCCGCCCGGCTTCGTCATCCACAGTGCCGTGCACGAGGCGCGCCACGACGCAGGCTGCGTGGTGCACCTGCATTCTCTGAACGGCATTGCCGTGTCGGCACAGCGGGGCGGGGTGCTGCCGCTGTCTCAGCATTCGATCTTCGTGCTGTCTTCCCTGGGTTATCACGACTACGAGGGCGTGGCCTTGCGCGACGAGGAGAAGCCGCGCCTGGTGGCCGACCTCGGCCGCAACACGCACCTGATGCTGCGCAACCATGGCCTGCTGACGGTGGGCAACACCGTGGCCGACGCCTTCCAGGCGATGTACTTCTTCGAGACGACCTGCAGCATCCAGGTGCGGGCGCAGGCCGGCGGCGGTGAACTGGTGCTCGTGCCGCCCGACATCATCGCCACCGCCCAGCAGCAGGCGCGGGCCGCCACCCGGGGCGCAGGTTCCAGCCTGGCGTGGTCCGGGTTGCTGCGCCGGCTGGACCGGGAATGCCCGGGTTACGACAGCTGATTCGGCGACACCTGTGCCGTGCGGCACGAACTGCGGCCCTGACATCCGGCCAGATGTGAGTGCAAGTAACCCTTCGTGCTAGAGTCATTTTCAGACTTTGCGTATGCCCTGAACCTCCTCGATGCAGATCCTGCGCCTCGGCTTGCCGGCGGCCACCGTGGCCTTGTTGGCGCTGGCGGGGCTCCCGGCGTGGTCTGCAGGTTTCGGCAATCCGGGGACCGGGGCCGTGCTCGGCCGGACCCTGGATTTTTCCGTGCCTTTGCGGCTGGACGCTGGCGAATCGATCGAGCCGCGCTGCATCAGCGCCCAGGTCACGGTCGGAGACCGCACGCTGCCCGCCAGCGCGGTCGGCACGAGCGTCGAGATGACGGGGATGGCCAGCGCGCGCATCCGCGTGCTGACCACCGTGATGGTCGACGAACCCGTGGTCGGGGTCCTGCTGGACGTGGGCTGTCAGTCGCGTCTGTCGCGCCGCTTCGTGGTGCTGGCCGACCCGCCGGGCTCGGTCGAAACCGCAGCAGCGGGCGCACCGGTGCCGGCACTCGCATCCGGGGCCCAGGCTGTTCGCGTCGCGGCGGTTCCGCTCGTGCCGGCCCAGGTGAGCTTGACGGCCGCCGAGCCGGTGATGGCGGCCGCGTCGGCCGTGCCGCCTGCGGTCGGCGCGGCAGGGCCGGAACCGGGCCGCAGGGCGGCGCGTGCCAGCGCGCAGGACAGCCGCCCCGACCGTCGCCAGGCACGGACGGAGCGGGCGCGCGCCCAGACGCGTCGGACATCGGCCGCGCGTGAGCCTGGCGGGGTGGCGGCGCCCCGGTTGATGCTCGACGCCGCGCCCTCTGCTGCCGCCAACACGGCCGAGATGGCCGCCGTGGAACAGGCCCTGCAAGCCGTGGCTGAAGCCGCCAGCGCCGTGCGCGCGGCCAACCGGGCGACTGCAGCTGCAGAGGATCGCGCGCAGGGTCTGGCGCGGACCGCAGATCAGTTGCGCACCGAGGCGCAGGCGCAGCGCGAGGCCACGGCGGGCCTGCGGGAGCGCCTGGCGCGTTCCGAATCGGCGTCCCGCTGGTTCTGGCCGATGGTGGCGGGTCTGCTGCTGCTGGGCGGGCTGGCCGCGTGGCTGTGGTGGCAGTTGGCCGCACTGCGTCGTGAACAGCGCCTGGGCTGGCAGCTGGCGCAGGAGCGCGCTGCCGCCCTGGCCCAGGCGGGCAATGCAGGCGGCGAGGGTCCGGACTCGGCCTGGCCCAGCGGCCGCGGGTCCGCGGGCAAGCCGGCGTCATCCGCGGGCGGTTCGGGCGCCCGGGCGCGCACCCCCGCGACGCCGGCCTGGCCGCCGCCTTCGCCGGGGCTCGTGCCCATGATCGCCGTGCCCGACACGGTGGCGGTTTCCGACTTTGCCGCTTCCACACAGGCCGAAGTGGCCGATGTCTCCGAGCGCGAGCCGACACCGGCCATGCAGCGCACCTTGCCGCTGCCGCCTTCGCCTCCTGCGCCGCCGGCCCGGGCCTTCGAGCAACCCCCCGCCGCCGGCGAGGTTCCGCCGTTGCGCGATCTGACGATCGAAGAGCTCATCGACCTGGAACAACAGGCCGAGTTCTTCATCGTGCTGGGACAGGACGAAGCCGCCATCGACCTGCTCGTGGAACACGCCCGCAGCACCGGTGGCAGCAGCCCACTGCCTTACCTGAAGCTGCTCGAGATCTACCAGCGGCGCGGCGACCGTGACGCCTACGAGCGCACCCGCGGCCGCTTCAACCAGCGCTTCAATGCCTACGCTGCAGAATGGGGCTCGGGCCTCCAGCAAGGGCGGAGCCTGGAAGATTACGCGGGCGTGTTGCCGCGCCTGGAACAGGTCTGGCCGCGGCCGCTGGACGCCATGGCCGAGCTGGAGGCACTGCTGTTCCGCAAGTCGCGCGGAGAGCTCTTCGACCTGCCCGCCTACCGCGAGGTGCTGTTCCTCTATGCGCTGGCGCGTGACCTGCTGGACCGGGAGGCCGCCGACACCGGCAACGTCGACCTGCTGCTGCCGCTGGCCGACGGCGGCGACTTCGGTGTCACCTCGCCGCACCCCTACTTCGGCCTGGACCACGACTCGGTCTTCGACCGCCTTGCCACCGAAGACCGCCCCACGGCCCCGGTGGATCTCGACCTGTCGCAAGGCGACGGCCCCACTCGCATCTTCGACCCGCTGGCCGCCAGCCGGCCCCCCGGCAAGCCGCAGCGCTGAGTCTGGCGGCGAGGGCACGCCGACAGCCTCTGGACTGCGCTCCTACAGCCGCTGCAGACGTTCCAGTGCCGCGGCCAGAGTCTCGTCGCGCTTGGCAAAGCACAGGCGCACCAGCCCTTGTTCGCAGCCGCTGTCGTAGAACGCCGACATGGGGATGGCGGCTACGCCGGCCTCGCGCGTCAGCCACTGGCAGAAGTCGGCCTCGGGCAGGGGGCTGACGGCGCTGTAGTCCACCAGCTGGAAGTAGCTGCCCTGGGTGTGCAGCGGCCGCAGTCGGCTGCGTTGCAGGCCGGCCAGGAACAGGTCGCGCTTGCGCTGGTAGAAAGCCGGCAGCTGCAGGTAGGGCGCCGGGTCTGCCATGTAGCGCGCCAGGGCGTGCTGCATGGGGGTGTTCACGGTGAACACGTTGAACTGGTGCACCTTGCGGAATTCGGCCGCCAGCGGGACGGGGGCCAGGACGTAGCCCACCTTCCAGCCGGTGACGTGATAGGTCTTGCCGAAGCTGGACACGATGAAGGCGCGCGCGGCGAGCGAAGGCACCGAAGCCGCACTGACATGCGGCAGCCCGTCGAACACCATGTGCTCGTAGACCTCGTCGCTGATCAGCAGCGTCTCGGTGCCGTCGAGCAGGCGGGCCAGCTGTTCGAAGTCGTCCCGGGTCCAGACCGTCGCGCTCGGGTTGTGCGGGCTGTTGACGATGATGAGCCGGGTGCGTGGCGTCAGCGCTGCGCCAATGCGTGCGAAGTCCGGACGGAAGCTGCCTGGCGTCAAGGGCACGCGCACGATGCGGCCGCCGGCCAGCTCGATGTTGGGCGCGTAGCTGTCGAAGCAGGGTTCCAGCACCACCACTTCGTCGCCCGGGTGCACGCAGGCCAGCACGGCCGTGAGGATGGCCTGGGTGGCGCCTGCGGTGATCGTGACCTCGGTGTCGGCGTCGTACTGGCGGCCGTACAGCTGGGCCGCCTTTGCAGCCACGCGCTGGCGCAGCAGGGGCACGCCCGGCATCGGGGGATACTGGTTCAGGCCCTCGGCCATGGCGTCGCGCACATGGTCCAGCAGGGCCGGGTCGCAATCGAAGTCGGGGAAGCCCTGGCCCAGGTTGACGGCGCCGTGCTGCTGCGCCAGGGCCGACATGACGCTGAAGATCGTCATGCCCACCTGCGGCAGGCGGCTCTTCAGCAGCGGGGTGTGGATGGCGGGCGAATGGGGCATATCGATCACGGGGGTCAGAGCTCGTAGTCGCTGGCGCTCGGCTGGCCCGCCATCGCGCGCTGGACCACTGCGGTGCCGAGGTGGGGCGACAGCATTTCGGTGAAGGCCAGGACGAACTGGCGCAGGTAGGCCCCCCGCTTGAAAGCCACCCGCGTGACGTTGCTGCCGAACAGGTGGCCCAGCGGCCGCCAGGCGAGGTCGGCGCCAGCGCCGGCCGCGGCCTCGTCCCGCATGGCCAGTTCGGTGACGATGCCCACGCCCAGCCCCAGCCGCACGTAGGTCTTGATGACATCGGAGTCGATGGCCTCGAGCGCCACCGTGGGCTTCAGGCGGGCGCGGCCGAAGGCCTGGTCGATGCGCGTGCGGCCGGTCACGGTGGGCTGGTAGAGCACCAGCGGCTGCGCTGCCAGCTGCTCCAGCGTGGGCCGTTCCACGGCCGCCAGCGGGTGGCCCTGCGGCACCACCATCACATGCTGCCACTCGTGGCAGGGCAGGGTGACCAGGCCTTCGTGGGCCGACAGCGATTCCGTCGCCAGGCCGATTTCCGCCACGTCGTCCAGCAGCATGCGCGCCACCTGCTCGGGCATGCCCTGGTGCAGCACCACCTGCACCTTGGGCCAGCGGCGGCGCAGCTGGGCCACGGGCTCGGGCAGGAAGTAGCGGGCCTGGGTGTGGGTGGTGGCAATCGACAGCGTGCCCGCGTCCTGCTTGGAGTACTGTTCACCGATGCGCTTGAGGTTGGCCAGCTCGCGCAGGATGATGTCCACCGACTGCAGCACCAGCTGCCCCGGTTCGGTGACGCGGCGCAGCCGCTTGCCGTGGCGGGCGAAGATGTCGACGCCGAGCTCTTCCTCGAGCTCCAGAATGGCCTTGCTGATGCCGGGTTGCGAGGTGTGCAGGGCCTTGGCGGTCTCGGTCAGGTTCAGGTTGCGGCGCACGGCCTCCTGGACGAAGCGGAACTGCTGCAGGTTCATGCTGCGGCTGCGCTGCCGGCGGGCAGCAGGCCGAGTGCGACCTCGGCCATCGCGGCGGTCACCGCCGGCATCTCGCCCACGGCCGGGTGCAGGGTGAAGCGCAGGGCGGGGTGGGCCTCGCGCATCTGGTCCATCAGCAGCGGCAGGTCCTTGCGCACGTGGCCGCCGGTGCCCAGGAACATTGGCAGCACGGCCACGTCGAGGCAGCCGGCCGCGGCCAGCTCGGCGCCGGCCGCTGGCAAGGTGGGTTCCATGAATTCCAGGAAGGCCAGCCGCACCTGTACGGCCGGCCGTTGCGCGCGCAGCCGCTCGGCCACGGCCTGGAAGGGACCGGCCCAGCGCGGGTCGCGTGCGCCGTGGGCGAAAAGAATGATGCCGGCGGGGGGGAGCGAAGGTGTCATGGCGTCAACGGTAGCGCACCAGCCAGGCGAAGGCTCCCAGCGACAGCAGCAGGAAGATGCCGCTGGGTGCGGCCGCGGCCATCCAGGGCTCCCAGCTGCGCAACAGCCCGACGTGCCCGGCCAGGTTGTTCAGCAGCACGAAGCCAATGCCCAGCATGATGCCCAGGAACACCCGCAGGCTGACGCCGCCGGCCCGGGCGTGGAGGTAGGCAAAGGGCAGCGCCAGCGCCAGCATCACCAGGCAGGCCAGCGGGTACAGGGCCTTTTTCCAGAACAGGATCTGATAGCGCTCGCTGGCCTGCTCCTGGTCGCTGAGGTGGGCGCTGTAGCGCCACAGCTCGGTCGTCGTCATCGTGCTCAGGGGCAGCACGGCCGAAGCGACGACGCTGGCCGTCAGGCTGCTCTGCCACGACAGGCTGGGCTCCCGCGTGAGCTGCACGCGAGCGTTCTCGACCGCCCGGGCGCGCGGCCAGCGCGAGATGCTGGCGTCGGTCAAGGTCCACCGGCCCTGGGGGTCGACGCGGCCTTCCTTGGCATCGATGCGCGCGACCAGGCGGCCGTCGGCGTCGAACTCGAAGATGCGGATGTTCGCCAGCAACCCACCACGCCCAGTCCCGCCGACGTTGATGGAAAAGGAATGTTCGCCATCTGCCTCCATGCGCTTTTCCTTCAGCCAGGCACCGGCGCCGCTGATGGTGAGGCCTCCGGCCGCCTGGGCCTTCAGCATCACCGCGCGGCGTTCGCTGTGCGGCGCGACATAGTCGCCGACGACGAAGGTGATGCCGGCAAAGACCACCCCCAGCACCGCCAGCAGCGAGAGGGCACGCCCGGGTCCGAGCCCGCCGGTGCGCAGGATGGTGAACTCGCTGGACTGAGCCAGCCGCGACAGCGAGTAGATGGCACCGATGAGCACCGCGATGGGCATCAGTTCGTACAGGTGCCCGGGCAGTTCGTAGGCTGCCGCCAGCACCGCAGTCCACGCGGTCCGGTCGTTCGTTCCCACCCCGTCGAGCTCGTCGACGAAGTCGATGAAGTAGAAAAGCGAGAGAAAGGCAAGCGCCACGAACAGCACCGAGGAGACGATGTCGGCGTAGAGCAGGCGGCGAACGGTCTTCATGCGCCGGCCGCCCTGGCATTGCGGCGCCAGGGCCAGTGCAGCATGGCGGCATGATCGCGCCACCACATCAGGCCCAGCGCCAGCACCAGCACGCCGCCGTGCAGGCCGACCAGGGCCGTGGCCATCGACACCCTGCCGCCGGCCACCCAGGCCTGGCTCAGATTGGCGAGGTTGTAGTAGACGATGAAGGCCAGCAGCGCGAACAGCAGATTCCAGTTGCTGGCACGGCGCGGGTTGGTGGCGGCCAGGCCGATGCCCAGCAGCAGCAGATTGGTGGCTGCCAGCAGCAGGCCCAGCCGCCAGGTGAGCTCGCCCTGATGCCGCAGCGTGGGTTCGCGGATCAGCGCCATCGTGGCCACGGCCCGCGGCGGCAGGCTCTCGACGGCGCGCACGGCGTTGTCGCCGGCGAGCACACGGTAGGTCTCGAAGCTGGACAGCGTGCGCTCGTTGTCGGCCGCGTGGATCTCGTTGCGCTGGCCGCGTTCGAGCACCAGGAACCTGTCGTCGCCGACGTTTTCCAGCCGCCCCGACCGGGCCGACGTGACCGACTCGCCACGATCGTTGTTCTGCAGGATGAAGACGTTGCGGGCATTGATCTGGTCTGCAGCATCGCGTTCGACGAAGAACACGCGCTGGCCGTCGCGGCTGGTCTGGAACACGCCTGGGGTCACGCGCGACAGGTCCGAGCGCTGCTGGTAGCGGTCACGCAGTTCGAGGCTGCTGCGGTTGCCCCAGGGCCAGACGAACAGCAGCAGCAGGCCCACCACCACCAGCACCGGTAGCGCCATCTGCAGCACCGGCCTGACGAAGCGCATCAGGCTCAGGCCGCTGGCGAACCAGATGGCCATTTCACTGTCGCGGTACATCCTGCCGAGCGCCACGACGATGGCCACGAACAGCGACAACGCCAGCATCGTCGGCAGGTGTCCGAGTGCGATGTAGCCGAGCAGCATCACCACGTCCTGCGGCGCCACGGCGCCGCCCGCGGCCTGGCCGACGGTGCGGATCAGGAACATCGTGATGACGATGGTGAGGATCACCACCAGGGTGGCGCCGAAGCTCCGCGCGAGCTCACGTCGCACAGTTGTATCGAATAACATCCGCCGCTTTCAAGCTGGGTAGGAATTATGGACTTCAAGACACAGGTGACCTCGTCGAATGGCCTGGCCTCGCTCGCCGCCGATGCACTGCTGGTGGTGTTGACCGGCAGCACGCCGCCGACCGACCTGGAAGCCAGCCTGGCGGAGGTCCTCGCCGCTGCCATCAAGGAAGGTGACTTCGCCTGCAAGGCCGGTCAATGCCTGTACGTGCACCGGGTGACCGGCTTGAAGGCCTCGCGGGTGATGTTCAGCCACGCGGGCGACGGCAGCCTCAAGGCCTGGCGCAAGGCCGTCGCCCAGGGCGTGGCCCAACTCAAGGCCGGTGGCAGCAAGACGCTCGTGGTCGTCGCGGCTGGCGGCATCGAACTCGGTGCAGAACACGCCGAAGCCCTGGTGACCGCTGCCGAAGACGCCGTCTACGTGTACCGGGAAACCAAGCCGAGTGCGCCGCCTGCACCCAAGTTGCGCAGCGTGGTGCTGGCATGCACCAAGGCGCAGCAGGCTGCTCTGGCGGCAGGCATCGAGCGCGGGCTGGCCATTGCTGCCGGCGTCACGCTGGCACGCGAAATGGCCAATCGCCCAGGCAACCTGGCCACGCCCAAGGGCCTGGCCGACGCGGCGCAACAGCTGGGCAAGTCCCACGGCCTGAAGGTCGAAGTGCTCGACCGCAAGGATGCCGAGAAGCTGGGCATGGGCTCTTTCCTGGCCGTGGCGCAGGGCTCTGCCGAGCCGCCCAGGTTCATCGTGGCGCGCTGGATGGGTGGCGCCAAGGGTGCGGCCCCGGTGGTGCTGGTGGGCAAGGGCATCACCTTCGACACCGGCGGCATCTCGATCAAGCCTTCGGCCGAAATGGACGAGATGAAGTTCGACATGGGCGGCGCTGCCAGCGTGCTGGGCACCTTGTGCGCGGTCGCGCAGATGAAGGCCAAGGTCAACCTCATCGGCGTGATTCCCGCCTGCGAGAACATGCCCGACGGCAAGGCCATCAAGCCCGGTGACGTGGTCACGAGCATGAGCGGGCAGACCATCGAGATCCTGAACACCGACGCCGAGGGCCGTCTGATCCTGTGTGATGCGCTCACCTACGTGGAGCGCTTCAAGCCGGCGGTCGTCGTCGACATCGCCACGCTCACGGGCGCCTGCGTGATCGCCCTGGGCCACCACCGCACGGGGCTGTTCAGCAGCGACGATGCGCTCGCAGCAGAGCTGCTGGCAGCTGGCGAACAGGCGCAGGACCCGGCCTGGCGCATGCCGCTGGACGATGAGTACGACGAGGGCCTGAAGAGCAACTTCGCCGACATGGCCAACGTCGGCAGCCGTGCTGGCGGAGCCATCACGGCGGCGATGTTCCTCAAGCGTTTCACCGGCCAGCTGCGCTGGGCGCACCTGGACATTGCCGGCACTGCCTGGAAGAGCGGCGCGGCCAAGGGCGGGACGGGGCGCCCGGTGCCCCTGCTGACGCACTTCGTGCTGTCACGGGCCGACTGACGCGGCGCCGGTCATGCAGGTGGTGGAATTCCACACCGGCCTGGCCGACCCGCTGGGCTTCGCCTGTCGGCTGCTGCGCAAGGCCCAGCGACAAGGGCACCGCCTGCTGGTGACAGCGCCCGAGCAGCGGCTGGGCGAGCTCGACACCCTTCTCTGGACATTCGACCCGCAATCCTTCGTGCCTCACCTGCGCTTGCCGCATGCAGGCGACCTGGCGGCCCGCACCGCCATCTGGTTGTGCGAAGCGGCGCCGACCGGCGAGGTGCCGCCCGTGCTGGTGAATGTGGGCGCGCCACTGGCGGCTGGGCTCGAGCGATTCCAGCGGCTGATCGAGCTCGTCGGCCACGAGGCCGACGAGGCGCAGGCCGGGCGTGAGCGATGGCGCGCCTACAAGGCAAGGGGCCTGCAGATCCAGCACCATGCGGTGGCGGTCGGCCCGAGCGACGAGTGAAGCGTTGTGGTGTCTGGCGGGGGTCTGGAAGGCAGAAAACCCCACAGGCCCGCACCTTGCTTCCCCTAATGAGGCAACAGATGTTTTCGGGTATCGTCCGCCGCTTATCGGTCGGCCGTGTCACGAATGTTTCAACGAGTCGAATATTTCTTCTACTGGAGGTAAGTGCATGCAAGTCAAGCTGAATGTGATCGTCGGTGCCGTGGCACTGTGCGTGGGCGGTGCTGCTTTCGCGCAGGACCTGGTCATCAGGATTGGCCACGTCGGCCCGACCAGCGGCGCGATTGCGCACCTGGGCAAGGACAACGAAAACGGCGCCCGCATGGCGATCGAAGAGCTCAACGCCAAGGGCGTGACCATCGGTGGCAAGAAGGCCAAGTTCGAACTCCTGGCTGAAGACGACGCTGGCGATCCGAAGCAGGGCACTGCCGCGGCGCAGAAACTGGTCGACAGCAAGGTCAACGGGGTCATCGGTCACTTGAACTCGGGCACCACCATCCCGGCCTCCAAGCTGTACAGCGACGCCGGCATCCCGCAGATCAGCCCCTCGGCCACCAACCCGCGTTACACGCGCCAGGGCTACAAGACGACCTTCCGCGTCGTTGCCGACGACGTGCATCTGGGCGGCACGCTGGGCCGCTACGCCGTGAAGGACCTGAAGGGCAAGAAGATCGTCGTCATCGACGACCGCACTGCTTACGGCCAGGGCGTCGCCGACGAATTCGAGAAGGGCGTGAAGGCTGCCGGTGGCGCCACCGTCGGTCGCGAGTTCACCAACGACAAGGCCACCGATTTCACCGCCATCCTGACCAGCCTGAAGGCCAAGGCCCCCGACGTGGTCTTCTTCGGCGGCATGGACGCCGTGGCCGGCCCGATGATCCGCCAGATGAAGCAACTTGGCATCAACGCCAAGTTCGTCGGCGGCGACGGCATCTGCTCGAGCGAGCTGCCCAAGCTCGCCGCGGGCACGCTGGCCGACGGCCAGGTCGTGTGCGCCGAAGCGGGTGGGGTCGAGGGCGAAGCCAAGAAGTCGATGGACGACTTCCGCGCCAAGTTCAAGACCAAGTACAACGCCGAAGTCCAGGTGTACGCCCCGTACGTGTATGACGCTGTCAATGTGATGGTGGCCGCGATGGTCAAGGCCGGTTCTGCCGAACCGGCGAAGTACCTGCCGGTGCTGGCCGCCACCGACGGCTACAAGGGCGTGACCGGCACGATCGGTTTCGACAACAAGGGCGACATCAAGAACGGCGCGCTCACGCTGTACACCTACAAGGGTGGCAAGCGCGAACAGCTGGCAGTGGTTCGCTGAGCGTTCTGCTCTGGCACTGAGAAGGGGGCCCCTCGGGGCCCCTTTTCATTGGTCGGGGGTGTTATGACTCTGATGGCCAAAAGCCCTGTAAATCAATGACTTAGGCCGCTTCCAAGCCGCCCGCCAAGCAAAATTAGAGGGCGTAGCGCCCTCGCTACGAATATGTCCCGGTCGGATGCCCCCATCATCCCGGTCAACCGGCCCCTGCCGGTCCGGGCTAGTTTTGAGTTAGTAGCTGGGACAGGCTCACCCTGTGAGCCTTTGCGAGGCGATGCTGAGCCCGGCCTCCGCGCCTGACGCGCACACGCCTCTCTGAAAACCCGCCTTGGTCGCCCCGCTCGGGGTTCAGCCGAGGGCGCCTGACCAAGGCTGTTCCGGTACCATCCAAATCTACTTAGAGCTAAATACCTTCGGCAAGGCTCAAGGCTGGCCGTACCGGGCCGGCCCCGGCAACATGGCGAAGTACCGCCTAGCCGGGTCCCTCGTCCACCAGGAACACGCGTTCCTTTCCCGGAAAAACTTGTGTCTTTAGAAGCAGCATCGCGGCCCATCACAGAACGCTGGGCGGAAATCGTCCAGCACGTCAAGGACGAGTACCTTTCGCCGACCCAGGCCTACCCGTGGATAGTCGGCTTTTCAGGGGGCAAGGACTCGACCGTAGTCGCCCATGCGGTGTTCGAGGCCCTGCTTGCCATCCCGCCATCCCTGCGCACGCGCCCGGTCCACATCGTCTCGAACGACACGATGGTTGAGAGCCCCCTGGTGATGGCGCATCTGGACGATGTGTCGTCGTTGATTGACCAGGCGGTCGGCAGCCTTGGTCTGCCGCTGACCGTGGCGCGCACCAAGCCAGACCTGGACAAGACGTTCTGGGTGTTGCTAATTGGGCGGGGCTACCCCAGCCCCAACTCCCAGATGCGCTGGTGCACGGACCGCCTCAAGATTCAGCCGACCAGCACGTACATCAAGGA
>JANOBX010000035.1:0-7036 GCA_031411875.1 Burkholderiales bacterium
CGAGCCTGCGGCGCCCGACCGACATGGTCGCCCGCTACGGCGGCGAAGAATTCGGGCTGCTGCTGCCCCACACCGACGCCACCGGCGCGCTCCACCTGGCCAGCCTGATCCGCGATGCGCTGCTGCTGGCGCACATCGACCACGCCGACTCGAGCGTCGGGCCGCTGCTGACCGTCAGCGTCGGTCTGTGCACATGGGTGCCCGATGTCATCGGTAGCGCCGCCACATTGCTCGCTGCCGCCGACGAGCAGCTCTATATGGCCAAGTCGCGCGGCCGCGATCAGGCTTGCGGGGCGCTGTTGTCCGGCCACTGATCTCGGGCCACGATCCCGGCCACCCGGTCCCGAGCTAGTCCAGCCCCGTGCCGATGCCCTCGGCAGCACGGCGATCGAGCCAGATCAACAGGCCTTGGTACAGCGATTCGGCCACCATGGGCTTGGCGAGGAAGTCATCCATGCCGGCCGCCTCACAGGCCTGGCGGTCACCGTCAAAGACGTTCGCCGTCAGAGCGAGGATGGGAACGTCAGCCCAGTCGGACAGTTGGCGAATCTCGCGTGTCGCTTCCAGTCCGTCCATGCCCGGCATCTGCATGTCCATCAGCACCAGGTCATAGACACCGGCCGTCGCCTTCAGCAGCGCTTGCTGACCATCGACCGCGGTGTCAACACGCAAGCCCACCGCCATCAGCATGGCCGATGCGATCTCGCGATTGACCTCGTTGTCCTCCGCCACCAGCACCGTACGGCCCGCGTGGCGTTGCCGGAGCAGGGTTTCCGCGTCCGTAGGCTTTCGCATCGATACCGTGGATCTCGTTTCCGCCCCGCGGCGCAGCGCGGCCGTAAACCAGAAAACGCTGCCTTGCGGGTTCGCCCGTTCAACTCCGGCCTCGCCCCCCATCAGCTGGGCCAGCCGGCGGGTGATGGACAAGCCCAGGCCCGTGCCACCGAATTGCCGAGTGGTCGAGCTGTCAGCCTGCTCGAACACCTGGAACAGCCGCGTCATCACTTCTTCGTTGACGCTCGGCCCTGTGTCCTCCACTGAGAAGCGAACGACGAGTCTGTCGCCTTGCTCCTCGATAAGTCCGGCACGCATCGTGACCGAGCCCGTGTTCGTGAACTTGACCGCGTTGCCAGCGTAGTTCAACAGCGCCTGCCGCAGGCGGGTCGCGTCGCCGCGCAGCCACACGGGTACCCCCGCGGTGCCCACGTTGAGTACCAAGCCCTTCTCCCGTGCCGACTCGGCGACGATGGCCTGCACGCTGTCCAGCACGGAAGGAAGGTGGAAGTCGGCATCTTCCAGCTGAACCCGGCCAGCTTCGATCTTGGACAGGTCAAGGATGTCGTTGATGATCGATAGAAGGTGCTGGCTGGCGTTCTCCACCTTGTCGAGCCGCAGTTCCTGTTCCGCCGTGAGCCCGCTACGTCGCAGCAGGTGGTTCATGCCGATGATCGCGTTCATCGGCGTGCGAATCTCGTGGCTCATGTTCGCCAGGAAAGCGCTCTTGGCGTGACTGGCCGCCTCGGCCGCCCGCCGCGCCTCTGCGAGTTCGGCCGTCCGGCTTTGCACCAGTTCGGCGAGGTGGTGGCGGTGGCGGTCGAGCTCGGCGTCTAGCCTTTGCTTCTCGACCTCCGCGTGTTTTCTCTCAGTGATGTCGTGGAAAGCGCCGAGCAGCTTGACGGCTTTTCCGTCCTCCATGACCGCGGCACCTTGGGCCCGCACCCAGATACGGCGGCCCTTAGCCGTCGTCAGCGGCAGTTCCAGGTCGTAGGGCGTACCGTTGTCGACGGCGCGACGGACAGCGGCCTCGATGATCGGACGAGCATCCGGGTCGTAGAAGTCGATCCCCGCGCGCAGTGAGGGCTCGGCCGGAGGGGACACCTCATGAATCCGAAAAGTCTCCAAGGACCAGTAGAGCTTCTGAGTCTTCACGTCGAGCTCCCAGCCACCAACATGGGCCATGGCGCTGGTGCGCTCCAGAACTTCAGCCGCGCTGGCCAGGGCTTGCCGCACGCGGTAGACCTCGGTGAAGTCGCTGAAGACCAGGACGACACCCACGATGGCGCCGCCGGGTTCGCGGATGGGTGCTGCACTGTCGAAGATCTGGTACTCAACGCCGTCGCGTGCCAGCAAAGCCGTGTGGTTGGCCAGGCCGACCACCTCACCGGCCAGTAGCACGCGCGCTACCGGGTCCAGCGCAGGCTGGCGGGTCTGCGCGTGGATGATGCGGAATACTTCGGCAAGTGGGCGACCGGCCGCGTCGGCCAATGTCCACCCAGTCAAGCGCTCGGCCGTCGGGTTCATCCGCGTCACTCGGCCCGTTGCATCGGTGGCGATGACGGCGTCTCCGATCGATTGGAGCGTGATGGCCAAGTCTTGCTCGCTGCGACGCAGACGCTCCTCCGCACGCTTACGACGGGTGATGTCCATGTGCGTGCCGACGACGCGCAAGGGAGCACCGTCGGGTGCTCGCGTGACCACAGCGCCTTGGTCGTGGATCCAGATCTCTTCGCCATCGGCGCGGCGCGCTCGCACCTCGACCTCGAAGTCTCGTTCCGCTGGATTAAAAACCACCTCGGACGCCAGCCGCTCCAGCAACGGTAGATCCTCGGGATGCACGGATGCGTGCCACTCGGCCAAGGTCGGCGAAGGCCCTTGTGGGTCGAGGCCCAGCATCGTCATCCAGCGTGCATTGACCTGCATCGTGCCGGTAGTCGCATCCCAATCCCACAAGCCCAGGTCGCCGCCTTCCAGGGCAAGGCGTAGCCTCAGTTCGCTTTGCCGCAGCAGGTCTTCGCTCAGGCGTCTGTCGGTGATGTCTACCTGGATCCCTGCCACTCGGTCGGGCGTTCCGGAATCGTCGAAATAGAAGCGTCCCTTCGACCAGAGCCAATGAAGACTGCCATCTGGCCAGCGGACGCGGAACTCGACGTCGTAGTCGCCTTGACCGGCCATTGCTGTGCGATAGCAGGCGTCGACCCGGGACCGGTCATCGTCGATGACGTGCGACAGAAACGTGTCGTATCCCCACACGGGCACCGCCTGCTGGTAACCGAAGCAAAGGTCGTGCCTCAGCGACCGACGCGCGACGTTGGTCTGCAGATTCATGTCCCAGTCGCCAATGCCCGCCGCATCGAGCGCGAAACCCAGGCGCTGTTCGCTGTCGCTGGCGGCACGCTCAGCGGCGCGCAGCGCGGAAATGTCGCGCACGGTCAGGATGGAAGTCGCCAGGTTCGCTTCGTCCAGGAACAGCACCGACGAGACCTGGGCATCGAAGGGCGCGCCGTCAAAGCGGCGCAGGCGCACTTCGCCCTGCGCCCGACCGGCGGTAGCTCGGGACGCCAGCAATTGGGCCAAGCGTGGATCCCCGGCATCGGCCAATGTTCTATGCCCACCGCCGCGCGCTCGCTCAATGAGTGCCGCCTCGTCGGCACCAAAGACCATGCAGGCCTTGGCGTTGGCAGCCAGGAACTCGCCGCGGGGACGGGTCAGAAGGACAGCTTCAAGGCTGCCCTCGAACAGTATGCGGAAGAGCGCCATCGCTGACGCGGTGGGCAGCGGCTGCAGCGCGGAGAGGCTACGTTCAACGGGTTCAGTCATTGCGCAATTCCGGCACCTTTGCAAAGGCGGCTGGCAGCCTTCCCGTCAGAGGGTATTGCATACAACCCGTTACTCCTATGCGGACATTCCTCGGCGCAAACCGGCTGCGCTGGCTGCTCCGCGGTTTCGGGCACGGTGTTCACACAGGCACCACCAACGCGGCATGCGCGCTCGTCAAATAGCTTCCACTGCACCCGAAAGTCCGGCGCGTGCCTCTCCAACGCGCAAACGCAAGTCGAGCAGTTCTTGCTGGATGCGCTTGAAGTCGCTGATCTCGGTCTGTACGCTGACGAACTGCACGATGGCTCCGCTGTCGTCATGTACGGGTTCGATGTCCACCAAGGAGTGAAATGTCGTGCCGTCTTTGCGGTAGTTCAGGATCTCTACGCCCATGCAGCCCGCACCCGTGCGTACGGCGTCGCTCAACTTGCGCACGGCACGCGGGTCCGTGCCAGTGCCTTGCAACACCGAGCCTGGTTTCCGCCCACGGATGTCGGTCAACGTGTAGCCGGTGTTCTGCGTGAACGCGGCGTTGACGTGCACCGTCAGCCCGTGTGCATCAGTGACGATCACCTGGTGCCCACGGTTGGCCAGCACCAGCGCTGCAGCGCCCGGGGGCTGTTCCTCCAGTACACGGGCCACCTTGCCTTGCAAGAAGGCCGGAATCGCGTCCGCCTCCATGGCGCGCGCATAGAGCCAGCCTTGCGCGCGCGGGCAGCCCAGTTCCGCCAGCAGGCGCGCCTGAGCGATCGTTTCGACACCCTCGGCCACCACCTCCAGCTTCAGCGCGCGGGCCACCTTGACCACCGCCTCCACAAGAGCCCGGTGGTAGACGCTGGTCTCGATGTCTCGCACAAACGCGCGGTCGATCTTGACCTGCTGGACCGGCAACTGCTGCAGCGACGCGAGTGAAGAGTGGCCGGTGCCGAAGTCGTCCAATGCCAACTGCACGCCCAGGCCACGCAGCGCAGCCAACACCTGGTCGACGCGGTCGTCGGCCATGGCCAGGCTCTCCGTGATCTCCAGCTGTAAGACGCCGCACGGTAGCCCCAGGCTCTCGAGCAGCTTGTGGATGCGTTCCGGCAGGTCAGGGTTGGTCAGCTGAGCACGACTTAGATTCACCGACAGGCGGGCTGGCACCGGCAGCCCCTGCTCTCGCCAGGCTGCGAATTGCTGGCAGGCGCTCGTGAGAACGGCCTCGCCAAGTTCGGCGATCAGGCCCGACGACTCGGCGACCGGGATGAACACGGCGGGCGACACCTCGCCCTGGTGCGGGTGGTGCCAACGCGCGAGCGCTTCCATGCCCACGACACGGCCGCTGGCGATTTCGATGATCGGTTGAAACACCGCCCGCAGCTGCTGTGCGCGCAACCCGGTTCGCAGGTCGCTCTCCATCGCCAGCGCGGCAACGGCGCGAACGTGCATGTCGGGCTCGAACAGCACCCAGTGGCCGCGGTTGCGCCGCTTGGCTTCGTACATCGCCGTGTCGGCATTGCGCAGCACTTGCTCTGCCGTGTCACCTGACTGTGCCAACACCACGCCGACGCTGACCGAGGCCACCAGTTCCATCCCGTGAACTCTGTAAGGCCTGGCCATCAGGTGTACCAGACGGTCGGCCATGGCAGCCAGTGCCTCGACATCGGCCAGGTCGTCGGCAACGACCACGAACTCGTCGCCGCCCAGGCGTGCGGCAACGTGAAGCGGTGCGGTCAAGTTGGCTGCCGACGCCAGCGTCACCAAGTCGTCCGCAGGGCGCAGTCCATGCCGCAGTCGGCGCGCCATGAGGCGCAGCAGCTTGTCGCCGGCGTCGTGACCCAGACTGTCGTTGACCTGCTTGAAGCGGTCGCAATCCATGAACAGGACCGCAAAGTGTTGCTGACCGTCCAGGCGCTGACGCAGCAGCGACATCAGAGCAGAGCGGTTTGGCAAGCTTGTGAGCGGGTCGGTCTCGGCCTGTAGGCGCAAGTCCATCTGCAACTGTTCGCGCCGGCTGACGTCGGTCAGGACGCCGTGCCAGGTCATGTCGGGTAGCGAGCGGCGAGCCACCAGCTCCAGCCGGCGCTTGGGCTGGCGCCGGGGGGTCAGCACGGCCAGCCACCGGTCGGCTCCCGCGCTGTCGGCGTCGGCCACAACGGCGCTCAGGTGCTCTCGGCTTTCAACGGACAAGGTGTCGAGCAATCGTTGTGGTGCCCGTTCAGCCTGGGCAGGGGTGATGCCGAGCAGGTCGAGCAGGGAGTTGCTGGCATACGGGAAGTGCAGGGTGGCGTCGGGCCGGGCCTCGATCTGCAGCAACGCGCCCGGCATGGCGTTCAAGCTGTTGCGGGTGCGCTGCAACTCTTCCAGCAGCCGACGCCGCTCCATGCCCATCGTCAGCATGCCGAGGAAGCTCGCGGAACCGTCGGACTGTTCGCGCTGCCAAGACGAGCTGACGGGCCATCTTCTGGAGCTACCAACAAGGGCCGTGTCGGCAGGATTTCCGGCCTTGCCGTCCGCAGTGGTGACCATGTCCAGAACCGCTTCCAGCAGGGAGCCGCGGAGCTTCAGTGCGGGCCAATGGTGGGTAGCCCAGAGCAGTTGCGAGGCCGGCGTCAACGAACGCGCGAACGGCTCGCCCACCTCCAGGCAGACGCCGGCGTCGCCGGCAGCCAGGGCCGGTGAGAGTGCCATCACGCGGCCGACCCCGTCTATGCGCAGCCAGTGACTGACCAGTGCCGAGAAGTCGGGCACCGTGGTGACAGGACGAGGTGCCATGAGCGGCGTGGGAATCTCAGCCACGCCAAGCCAGCCGCGTACGCAGCACATCCGCCACCTCGGCAGGTGCGCTCACATGGGGGCAGTGGCCGCTGGCTTGCAGCAACACCAGCTGGCTCGATGGCAAGTGGCTGTGCAGCCAGTGCCCGACTGCCGCTGGGGCCAGGGCGTCGTCCTGCGCCTGCATCACCACGCACGGCACTTTCACCTCAGGCACCTGAAGGCGAATGTCGGCCAGGAACGTGGCTCGCGCCCAGCGCAACGCGATGGCGGGGTCCATCGCGCAGAAGCTGTCAGCCAGTCTTGTGGCCAGTTGTGGCCGGTCGGGGTTTCCCATCACCAAGGGGGCAACCGAACGAGACCACGCGGCCTGACCTTCGGCCAGACCCGTGATGAGCGCCTCGAGTTGCGTGCTTTCAAAGCCCCCTTCATAGGCGGGCAGGTCATTCAGGAAGCAAGGTGATGGCGACACCATCGCCAGGAGGCCGAAACGCTCTGGCGCGCGACGCGCTGCCAGCGCGCCGATGGTTGCAGCGACCGAGTGGCCGACCACGATCACGTCCTGCAGGTCCAGGTCTTCCATCAGGGCGAGCAGATCGTCAGCGTAGCCATCAAGCTCGCCGTGCTTGATGGGGTCGTACGCCGCCATGTCACTGCCGCCTGCACCGGGCCAATCGAAGAGGACTCG
>JANOBX010000036.1:0-20480 GCA_031411875.1 Burkholderiales bacterium
CCGGCTCGTTCATCCATTCCTGCAGGAAGGCCACGCAGCGCGGGTCCGAGAGCTTGAAGAAGTAGTGCTCGCTGCTGCGCAGCACCGGCGTGGCGCCCGAGAGCGCCGAGTACGGGTTGTTCAGGTCCGTGGGCGCATAGACGGCGCCGCAGACCTCGCAGTTGTCGCCGTACTGGTCGGCGCTGCCGCAGCGCGGGCATTCGCCCTTGACGAAGCGGTCGGGCAGGAACATGCGCTTCTCGGGGTCGAACAGCTGTTCGACCACGCGGCTGTCAATGAGATCGTTGGCCTTCAGGTCGCGGTAGATGGCCTGGGCCAGCGCGTGGTTCTCGGGCGCGTCGGTGCTGTGCCAGTGGTCGAACGCGATGTGGAAGCCGTCGAAGTAGGGCATGCGGCCAGCGGCGATCTGGGCCACGAAAGCTTGTGGCGACAGACCCGCTTTTTCGGCGGCGATCATGATTGGCGCGCCGTGTGCGTCGTCGGCGCAGACGAAGTGCACCTCGTGGCCGCGCATGCGCTGGAAGCGCACCCAGGTGTCGGCCTGGATGTATTCCATCACGTGGCCGATGTGCAGCGGGCCGTTGGCATAGGGCAGGGCGGTGGTGACGAAGAGCTTGCGGTTCATGCGCCGGATTTTAGGTGGCGGTGCCTCATCATTCGGGCTTGGCTCCCGAACCCTGGAACCGCCTTGAATCTTTTCGACGGCTACCGCTACCTGACGGCCCTGCACCAGCATCGCCACTTCGGCCGCGCTGCCGCCGCATGCCACATCACCCAGCCGGCGTTGTCGAATGCGCTGCGGGCGCTGGAGGAGCACTTCGGCGTGCCTCTGGTGCGGCGCGGCCGCCAGTTCGAAGGCCTCACGCCCGAAGGCGAACAGGTGCTGGCCACCGCGCACCGCATGCTGCACGAACAGGAATCGCTGCAGCAGTTGCTGAAAAGCAGCGTGGGCCAGCCCAGCGGTCGACTGCTGATGGGGTCCGTGCCCACGGCGCTTCCCGTGGCGGCGCGTTTTCTCTCCAGGCTGCTGCAGCGCCATCCGGGGTTGCAGCCGCAGCTGCGCTCCCTGCCGTCGCAGGACATCGAACACGGCCTGGACACGCTGGGCCTGGACCTGGCGCTGGGCTACACCGAACGCGCGCCGCAGCGGCTGCTGGCGCTGCCCCAGTACCTGGACCGGTACTACCTGGTGCAGCGCGCCCCGGCAGCAGGCGCCGAGCTGCAGCGCGGGGAAGCCCTCAGCTGGACCGACGCTGCCGCCCACAGCCTGGCCTTGCTGGCGCCAGAGATGCACAACCGGGCCATCGTCGACGGTGTGTTTGCCGGCCTGGGTCTGAAGGTGCAGCCGGCCATGGAAACGAACTCGGTGCTGGTGCTGCTGGCGGCGGTTCAGGCCGGGACCCTGGCCACGGTGCTGCCTGGCGCACTGGTCAGCACCGTGGCCAGCCAGGGCCGGCTGCTGGCGCGGCCGCTGGTGCGGCCGGACGCCACCACGCCCATCGGGATGCTGATGCTGGCGGGTGGCCGCCAGACCCTCGCGCTCCAGGCCGCACTGGCCCTGGCTCGCGACACTTCCTGGCTGGCAGAGGCACGGGCGCACAGCGGCGCCCTCGAACCCTGAAGCGGGCTGCTCCGCGTCGAATCTGTCAAAGGCACTTTTTTCGTACGGATTTCACGAAGCCGGTTCCGAGACTTTTCACCTCTGCAGGTGAAAAGTTGTGGCGGTGACGGGGCGAGTTGCACTCAACCGCCCAGCCGCTCCGTCGATACACAGGCAGACAGCGCCGGCCCGTTTTCTCGGCCGCCACTGACTGTGCTTTTGTCGGCCCTTAGGAGCTCGTTCATGTCATCGTTGCCATCCTTGCGCATTCCCATTGGTCGCAAGCTGTTGGTCATCCAGGCGCTGCTGTTCGTCGTCATCGTGGCGATCGGGGCGTTCACCTTCGTGGTCCTGGAACGGGTCGTCGCCGCCACCGAAAAGGTCGGCACGCGCTATGCACCGCAGACCGAGCGCATCGCTGCGATGCAGCTGCTGATGTTCCGCATCTCGCTGGAGGCCCGGCACGCGATGCTGGTCACCACGCCCGAGGCCAAGCGCGAGACCTTCGACCGCATCGGTCAGTTCCGCCGTGAACTGCTGGCCCAGATGGAGGCCTTCGAGGGCAATGTCTCCACCGACGAGGGCCGCGCCTTCGCAGCCGAATGGCGCAAGCGCGACGCGGTGTTCTGGCGCCTGGGTGGCGAAGTGCTGGGCAAGGTGCAGGCCGGCGACAACGCCGCCGCCTTCCGGCAACTCGAAGGCGAACTCGTGCCCGCCCGCAACGCCGTGATCGACATCGTCAACCAGCAGTTGGCGTTCCAGCAGCAGCTCACCCTGGCCGTGGTGAAGGAAGCCTCGGCCGACGCACGCAAGGTCGAGATCGGGGTTCCGGTGCTGGCCCTGCTGGGTGTGCTGATCGCGGGCTTCCTGTCCTGGCGCCTGGCGGCCATGCTGCGCGGCGCCTTCCGCCGTGCCATGACCGTGACCGAGCGCATCGCGGGGGGCGACCTGGGCGGCGAGATCTATGTGCGCAAGGGCGATGAGTTCGGTTCGCTGTTCGAGTCGATCGTGCACATGCAGGGTCGGCTGAACGATGTGGTGCGCCACGTGCGGGACGTGGCGGGCCACGTGGTCGAGGCTGCGCGCGAGATCGAGGCGGCGAATGGTGAGCTGGCCGAGGTCACGCGCAGCCACGAAACGGCGGTGCAGGGCACCTTGACCGTGGCGCGCGCCATGACCGACTCGGTCAGTGGCAGTGCCGAAAGCGCCCGCCGGGCCAACGAGCTGGCTTCGCAGGCCTCACAGGTGGCGGCCGAAGGCGGCGAGATGATGTGCAAGGTGGTGCAGACCATGAGCGGCATCGACGAGTCGTCCCGCCGCATCAGCGACATCGTCAACGTGATCGACGGCATCGCCTTCCAGACCAACATCCTGGCGCTGAATGCCGCCGTGGAAGCGGCGCGAGCCGGCGAGCAGGGACGCGGCTTCGCGGTCGTGGCCTCTGAGGTCCGCGCTTTGGCACAGCGCAGCGCCCAGGCGGCGCGCGAGGTGAAGACGCTGATCGGCACCTCGGTCGCGCGCGTGCAGGCCGGCAGCGGCACCGTCGACGAAGCCGGGCGCACGCTGCACGGCGTGGTGTCGTCGGTGGAAGAGGTGTCCAGGCTCATCGACGACCTGGCTCGGGGCACGCGTGAGCATTCCGAGGGCTTTGCCGGCATTGCCCGGTCGGTGGACGAGATCGGCACCGAAACGCAGCGCAGCGCCCGCGCGGTCGGCCGTTCCGGCCAGGCCGCGACGCGGCTGCGCGAGCATGCCGACAGCCTGCAACAGGCGGTGCTGGCGTTCAAGGTGGAAGCCTAGGGCCCCGCCCAGGGCACGGGCCGGCGGCCGTCGGCCCCTGCGCCCGCGCCGACGCCGCTGCGAAGGTTCAGCGAGCGACGGGGTGTGCCAGGTTGCGCAGCACGGTCGGCCCGGCGTGGCGCTCCACCTCCGCCATCAGACCCTTGAAGAGGCCCAGCGAGACCAGGGCTTCGAGGGTGACGAACATCGGACCGACCAGCAGGCCGATCAGGTCGTCGGCGAAGGCGGGCTTGCGGCCTTCGTAATAGTGGCCGGCAAACTGGAAGATCTAGCCGACAAGGAAGCAGCCCACGCCCCAGCCCAGCCATTGGCCCCAGGTTCCACCCGACACCTGGTGTGCCAGCAGCACCAGCACCCCCACGGCCGCGGCGGTGGCGATGCCGATGCCGAGGTGTCCGCGTGTCAGATACCAGGCGGCCACCAGGCCGTAGACGGCCCAGGCCAGCGTCAGCACCTGACCGCTCACCACGAACTGGGCGCCGGCCAGCAACACGCCGATGCCGAAGACGATCATCGGCACGCCCACGAAGTGGGTGACGATGTTGCGCTGGTCGCGGTGGTACTCGGCGTATTGCTGCAGCAGTTCAGCGGCGCTGCGAAACGGACTGGCCATGTCGGGTCTCCTTGCTGAGGCCACTGTAGCGCGGGCTCCTAGAATCCGTCGCAGCGGAAAGCGCCAAAACCACACGGGCCGGGGATCTACACGCCATGAGCATCAAGAGTGACAAGTGGATTCGGCGCATGGCCGAGCAGCACGGGATGATCGAGCCTTTCGAGCCCGGCCAGGTTCGGACTTCGGCCAGTGGCCAGCGCATCGTGAGCTACGGCACCAGCAGCTATGGCTACGACATTCGCTGCGCACCCGAGTTCAAGGTCTTCACGAACATTTACAGCACCGTGGTCGACCCGAAGAACTTCGACGAGAAGAGCTTCGTCGACATCGAGGGCGATGTCTGCATCATTCCGCCCAACAGCTTTGCGCTGGCCCGCACCGTCGAGTACTTCCGCATCCCGCGCAACGTGCTCACCATCTGCCTGGGCAAGAGCACCTATGCACGCTGCGGCATCATCGTCAACGTGACGCCCTTCGAGCCCGAATGGGAAGGCTTCGTGACGCTCGAGTTCAGCAACACCACCCCGTTGCCGGCAAAGATCTACGCCGGCGAGGGTTGCGCCCAGGTGCTGTTCTTCGAAAGCGATGAAGTCTGCGAGACCAGCTACAAGGACCGCGGCGGCAAGTACCAGGGCCAGGTCGGCGTGACGCTGCCCAAGACCTGAACTCCGAGGCGCCAGCGGCGCTTTTCAGGGGCTTGCGTTCTGGCAGGGCGGCCCAAGATACCTTGTCCGGCGCCCATGCCGGAAGCCGAGAACCGGCCGATGGAGGTTTCGATGCACGCCGCTCATGAACACGTTGCCAGGCCGGTTGCCGTCACCTCGGCGGTCAGGCCGGTGATGCCACTGCCCATCATCGCGATGGCGAGCTTCCGGCGCCTGATGGCGCTGGAAGGCCATGAAGTCGATCTGGCACGCATGTGCGTCGACCGCCAGTACGCCTTCGACTGCCTGGCGCAAGCCCACAGCAGCGCCGAAGAGCGCCTGCGCCGCGCCGCGCTGACCCTGTTCGCCACCTACGACCGCAACGCTCTCGCCGTGTCGCACTGAGGCGGCGGCCGCCGGGCCGGCGTGCAGGGCGCTGCACAATCCATCGCAGCCAACAGCGGAAGGCATGCGATGAAGTGGGAAGACCAGGAACGCAGCAGCAACGTCGAAGACCGACGCGGGCAGAGTGGCGGCACGGGCGGTGGCCGTTCACGCATCGGCGGGCGCGGCGTGGGCATCGGCACGATCGTCATCGCCGTTGTGGCCGGCTGGATCTTCGGCATCAACCCGCTCACCGTGCTGGGCTTGCTGAGCGGCGAGGGTGCGCCGGTGGAAGTGGCAGCGCCAGCCGGCCCGGCCCAGGCGCCACCGGCGCTGGACAACATGGCGCAGTTTGTGAGCACGGTGTTGCGCGACACCGAGATCGCTTGGCAGCAGGTGTTTTCGGCCAACGGCCAGCAGTACCAGCCGCCGAAGCTGGTGCTGTTCCGGGGCCGCACGCCCACGGCCTGCGGCACGGGCGACTCGGCGATGGGGCCCTTCTACTGCCCGGGTGACTCGAAGGTGTACCTCGACATGGAGTTCTTCGACACGCTGGCGCGGCGCATGGGCGCACCCGGCGACTTCGCCCAGGCCTACGTCATCGCGCACGAGGTCGGCCACCACGTGCAGAACCTGCTGGGCATCACCGGCAAGGTCGACGCCATGCGCGGTCGGGTGTCCGAACGCGACATGAATGCGCTCTCAGTTCGGGTGGAACTGCAGGCCGACTGCTTTGCCGGCGTCTGGGCCAGGCTGTCGCAGGGCGGCAAGATCCGCTACGAGCCTGGCGACATCCAGGAGGGGCTGAACGCTGCCGCGCAGATCGGCGACGACATGCTGCAGCGAAAGAGCCAGGGCACCATCGTTCCCGAAAGCTTCACCCACGGCAGCAGCCAGCAGCGCATGTCCTGGTTCAAGCGCGGGCTGGACAGCGGGAGCGTGAAGGACTGCAACACCTTCGATGCGCAGCGCCTGTAGCTGAAGGCGGTTTGGCCGGAAGCACCGGCCTCGCTACAGCGCGTCGATGTGCTGCGTCGGATAACTGTCCCAGGCCAGGCAGCCCGGGCATTGCCAGAAGTAGTTCTGTGCCTCGAAGCCGCAGGCAGCGCAGCGATAACGCAGCAGGGGGCGGGCCGCACGTGCCACGGCCTGGCGCAGCGCAGCGGTGCCGGCGTCGCCCCAGCTGGCGGGCGAGTGGGCCAGCAGCAGCTGTGCCGCGCCCAGGCTGGGGTGCAGTTGCAGGTGGCTTGTCAGCATCGGAACCGTGTCCGTGCCCCTGGCACCGTCCAGTTTCTGCAGGGCCTGCAGCAGTTCGGTGGCAGGCAGGCTCAGCATCAGATCCTGCAGTGCCTGGCGCGCTGCAGCGTCGCGGCCGGCGTCCAATGCCGCCTGGGCGTAGCCCGAGGCCACGAGCAGGAAGCTGAGCGGATGCCGCTTGCGCAGCAGGTCCCAGGTGTCCATTGCGGCGCGCGGGTCGCCCGCGGTCTGCTGACGCTGCCCCGTGAGCAGCAGGTGCCGTGGCGCGTCGGGTGCGGCCAGGCGTGCGCGTTCCAGGGCCGCCTCGGCTTCGGCGGGCTGGCCACGCGCATCGGCTTCCTGGGCCTGCTCGCACTCGTAGTGCGCCAGTCGGCTGCCGAAGGAGCCGGTGCCGGTCTGTTCGAGCTTGCGCGCCACGTCGGCGGCACGGGGCCAGTCGCGTGAGCGTTCGTACAGCGACAGCAGGGCCAGCCTTGCCTCGCTGGCGAAGGCCGTGCCTTCGAGGGCGAGGTAAGCGGCTTCGGCCCGGTCGAAGAGGCCGGCTTTCATGAAGTCCTGGGCCAGCGCGTACTGCGCGCGGTTGCGTTCCGCCGGCTTCAGGTCGCCGCGATGCAGCAGGTGTTCATGGACCCGGATGGCACGTTCGAATTCGCCGCGGCGGCGAAACAGGTTGCCCAGGGCGAAGTGCAGCTCGGCCGTGTCGGGGTCGTTCTGCACGGCTTCGATGAAGGCGTCGATGGCCTTGTCCTGCTGCTCGTTGAGCAGCAGGTTCAGGCCCTTGAAATACGCGCGCGGGGCGTCGCGCACCTCGCGCTTGTCCTGGCGCAGGTCGAAGCGCGAGGCCAGCCAGCCCAGCGCGAAGGCCACGGGCAGAACCACCAGCACCCATTGGATGTCCAGGTCGAGCAAGGCGGCTACAGCCCTTCGCGCGGCGGGTGTTCGGCGCCGAAGTCAGCGGCCATCACTGGCGCCGACACGGTGCCGGCCGGGACCGAGGGGTCGGCCAGGCGCCTGACTTCGCGCCGCTGCCGCCACCAGTGCGGCGCCATGGCGACGACACCCAGCGCGCAGCCGGCGCCGAAGGCCACGAGCACGACGAAGACCATCGGGCCTTGCCAGCTCAGCCCGAACAAGAAGCGCACCGTCGCCAGCTGCTGGTTGTTCAGCGCGAAGGCGAAGAGCGTGAAGAAGACGAGGGCCCAGAAGAGCCGGGAGATGAAACGCATGTGCCCAAATTCTAGGCCGCGTGCCGACCCTGCCGACGTGGCTCAGTCGACTTCGCTCAGCGCGGCGGGTGCCTGCGCGTCGACCGCCTCGCGCAGCGCCTTGCCCGGCTTGAAATGGGGCACCCGTTTTTCCGGGATGGTGACCTGCGCGCCGCTGCGCGGATTGCGGCCGATGCGCGGCGGGCGCCGGTTGATGCTGAAGCTGCCGAAGCCGCGTATCTCGATCCGGTGGCCGCGCGCGAGCGCATCGGACATGGCGTCGAGGATGGTCTTGACTGCAAATTCTGTGTCCTTCTGCGTCAGCTGCGAAAAGCGTTCGGCCAGGCGCGCGACGAGATCGGATCGGGTCATGATGCGGGAAATTATGGGTCTCTTCTAGAAGGAAAAACGCCCCGCAGGCGAAGGGCTTGCGGGGCGTTGCGTGACAGAAACCCGTCACGGGAAGGAAGCGTTACTCCTTCTGGTTGTCCAGCTTGGCGCGCAGCAGGGCGCCCAGGCTGGTGGTGCCGGCGTTTTCACGATCGCTGGTCTGGCTCAGGCGCTGCATGGCTTCTTGTTGGTCGGCGTTGTCCTTGGCCTTGATGGACAGCTGGATCGAGCGCAGCTTGCGGTCTACGTTGATGACCATCACGCTGACATCGTCGCCTTCCTTGAGCAGGGTGCGTGCGTCTTCGACACGGTCGCGGCTGATTTCCGAGGCGCGCAGGTAGCCGGTGACGTCTTCGTTCAGCTCGATCTCGGCGCCGCGCGGGTCAACGCTCTTGACCTTGCCGTTGACGACTGCGCCGCGGTCGTTCAGCGTGGTGAAGGTGGTGAACGGGTCGGTGTCCAGCTGCTTGATGCCCAGGCTGATGCGCTCGCGCTCGACGTCGATGGCCAGCACCAGGGCTTCGACTTCCTGGCCCTTCTTGAAGTTGCGCACGGCGGCTTCGCCGGTCTCGTGCCAGGACAGGTCGGACAGGTGCACCAGGCCGTCGATGCCGGCGGTGAGGCCCACGAACACGCCGAAGTCGGTGATCGACTTGACGGGGCCTTTGACCTTGTCGCCGCGCTTGACGGTGGCGCTGAACTCTTCCCAGGGGTTGGCCTTGCACTGCTTCATGCCCAGGCTGATGCGGCGCTTGTCCTCGTCGATCTCCAGGACCATGACTTCGACTTCCTCGCCCAGGCTGACGACCTTGGCGGGCGCGACGTTCTTGTTGGTCCAGTCCATCTCGGAGACGTGCACCAGGCCTTCGATGCCGGGTTCGATCTCGACGAACGCGCCGTAGTCGGCGATGTTCGTGATCTTGCCGAACAGGCGCGTGCCGTTCGGGTAGCGGCGGGCCACGCCGTGCCAGGGGTCGTCACCCAGTTGCTTGATGCCCAGGCTGACGCGGTTCTTCTCGGCGTCGAACTTCAGCACCTTGGCCTGCAGTTCCTGGCCGACCTGAACCACTTCGCTCGGGTGACGAACACGGCGCCAGGCCATGTCGGTGATGTGCAGCAGGCCGTCGATGCCGCCGAGGTCGACGAACGCGCCGTACTCGGTGATGTTCTTGACCACGCCGTTGACGATGGCGCCTTCGGACAGGGTTTCCAGCAGCTTGGCGCGTTCTTCGCCCATCGAAGCCTCGACGACGGCGCGGCGCGACAACACGACGTTGTTGCGCTTGCGGTCGAGCTTGATGACCTTGAACTCCATGGTCTTGCCCTCGTACGGGCTCATGTCCTTGACCGGACGCGTGTCCAGCAGGCTGCCCGGCAGGAAGGCGCGGATGCCGTTGACGAGGACGGTGAGGCCGCCCTTGACCTTGCCGCTGACGGTGCCGGTGACGAACTCGCCGCTTTCCAGCGAGTTCTCCAGGCTCATCCAGCTGGCCAGGCGCTTGGCCTTGTCGCGGCTGAGGATGGTGTCGCCGTAGCCGTTTTCGATGGCGTCGATGGCCACGGAAACAAAGTCGCCGACCTGGACTTCGAGCTCGCCCTGGTCGTTCTTGAATTCTTCGATGGGCACGAAGCTTTCGCTTTTCAGCCCGGCGTTCACGACCACGTGGTTGAAGTCGATGCGCACGACTTCGGCGGAGATGACCTCGCCAATGCGCATGTCATTGTTTTCGAGCGACTGCTCGAACAGGGCCGCGAACGAGTCGGGCGCCTGGCTGTTGCCAGTGGAAGTGACGGTGGTGGTGACGGACACTAGGTTTCCTTCAAGCCCGGGGGAAGTGGAAGGCAGAGCCGGGCGATGCTTGCAACACATGTTGCGGTGAGGTGGAACATTTCCTTCGCGCCGGGGGCCTGACAGCCGCTGGAGGGGGCGCGAAGGCACTTTTGCCCGCAGGCACCGGGCTTCAGCGGGGTGTCTTGTCCCCGGCCGTTGCCTGCGCAAACGGGCTGCGCTGTTCCCACCAGTTCAACACCTGCCGCACCGACGATTCAATGCTGAGGTTCGAGTTGTCGAGAAGCAGCGCATCTTCGGCCGGCCGCAAGGGTGAGGCAGTGCGACTCTTGTCGCGCGCATCACGCGCTTCCAGGTCGACGCGAAGGGTGTCGATGTTAGCGGCTATTCCCTTTGAAATCAATTGCTTATGGCGGCGGGCGGCGCGCTCGGCCGCGCTCGCGGTGAGAAACACCTTCAGCGCCGCAGCGGGAAACAGCGCCGTGCCCATGTCACGGCCGTCCGCGACCAGGCCTGGCGCACGTCGAAAGGACAGCTGCAGGCCTTGCAGTGCCGTGCGCACCGCTGCCAGGGACGACACACGCGAGGCCAGCAGGCCCGTGCTCTCATGCCGCAGTTCATGCGTCACTTCGCGCCCCCGCAGCCAGGTGCGACCCGCGTCCAGGCCCTGTCCGAAGCGCAGGTCCAGCCCCCGGGCGATGGCCGCCACGCCGGCTTCGTCGTCGGGAGACACCCCGTCGGCCACCGCCGCGAGGCCGGCTGCGCGGTAAAGCGCCCCGGAATCGAGCAGATGCCAGCCGAGTGCGGCCGCCACTTCTGCCGCCAGCGTGCCCTTGCCCGAGGCCGTGGGGCCGTCGATGGTGATCACGGGCACGTCCTCGGGAAGCGCTTGGGCCAGGTCGAGCAGCGCCTCGAAGTAGTCGGGAAAGGTCTTGCCGACGCACTGCGGGTCCAGAATCCGCAGCGGCAAGGCTGGCGTTGGCGCGTGGGCGGCGAGGGGGTTGAAGGCGGCCAGCGACAGGCACATGGCCATGCGGTGGTCGTCGTAGGTGTGCAGCGGCGCGGTGCGCCAGGCCGGCGGGGCACTGACCTGGATGAAGTCGTCGCCGGATTCGACCTGCGCGCCCAGCTTCTGCAGCTCGGCGGCCATCGCGGCGATGCGGTCGGTTTCCTTCACTCGCCAGCTGGCGATGCCGGTCAGGCGGGTCGGGCTGTCGGCGTAGAGCGCCATCACGGCCAGGGTCATGGCGGCGTCGGGGATGTGGTTGCAGTCCAGGGTGATGCCGGCCAGCGGCCAGCGTCCGCGCCGCACCTCCAGCCAGTTCGGCCCGCCACGCACCTGCGCACCCATGGCCTGAGCTGCTTCGACGAAGCGGATGTCGCCCTGGATGGAATTCAGGCCGACGCCTTCGATGCGCACCGGCGCACCGCCGTGGGCGGCGATGGCGCCCAGCGCCACGAAGTACGACGCCGACGAGGCGTCGCCCTCAACGTCCACGCGCCCGGGGCTGCGGTAGGGGCTGCTGCCATGGGAACAGGGCAGGGTGAAGCGTTGCCAGCCCTCACGGTGCACCTCGATGCCGAAGCGTGACAGCAGATTCAGGGTGATCTCGATGTAAGGCTTGGAGATCAGTTCGCCCTGCACTTCGATGACGACTTCGCTTTCGCCCGTGGCCAGCGGCAGGGCCAGCAGCAGGGCCGTCAGGAACTGGCTGGACACGTCGCCGCGCACGCGGATGGGCTCGTGGGTGGCGAGCCGGCCACCGGCACGGCCCGTCAGGCGCAGCGGGGGGAAGCCCGGCGTGCCCAGTTCCTCAATCTGGCAACCCAGCGGACGCAGCGCGTCGACGAGGTCGCCGATCGGGCGTTCGTGCATCCGCGGCACGCCCGACAGGTCGAAGCGTCCGCCTTGTGTGCTTGCCAGCACCGCCAGCGTGGCGGCCAACGGGCGCATGGCGGTGCCGGCGTTGCCGAGGAACAGCGAGGCCTGCGACACGCGCAGGCGCCCGCCCAGGCCGGTGATGAAGGTCAGGGCTTCGCGCCCGGGCCGCTCCTCCCGGCGCACGCCGCAGCCCAGGGCGGCCAGTGCGGCGAGCATGACCTGGGTGTCGTCCGAGTCGAGCAGACCGTGCACCACGGTTTCGCCTGCTGCCAACCCGGCGAGCAGCAGCACGCGATTCGAAATGCTCTTGGAGCCCGGCAGGTGCACGGTGCCGTCTGCACCGCGCAGCGGCGGCAGGTCGAGGGCGGGAATTCGCAACATCGGGCGGCCCCCGTCAGCGGCCGTTGCCGGGGCCGACGCGCAAGCTGCCCATCTGCCAGTTCGAACGACCTTCCGAGGGGCTGCGGATCAGGTCTTCCAGCGCCTCTGCGTTGCCGGAACGCATGACCAGTTCCAGGGCATCCAGGGCATGGCGGAACAACTGCGATTGCTTGAGAACTTCCTCGCGGTTGGCGACCAGGATGTCGCGCCAGACCTCGGGGCTGCTCGCCGCAATGCGCGTGAAATCGCGGAAGCCGGGGCCGGCCAGCGACAGGAAGTCGCGCCCGGCCGGCTGATTCACGACGGCGCTGAAGTAGGCAAAGGCCAGCAGGTGCGGCAGGTGGCTCACGGCGGCGAAGGCGGCGTCGTGGTTCTCGGGGGTCATCTTCAGCACTTGGGCGCCCACCGCCGACCAGGCGTCCGTGGCCTTCTGCGTGAGGTCGACGTCGGTCTGGGGCAAGGGCGTCAGGATGACCTGGCGGCCACGATAGAGCTCGGCATCCGCGTTCTGGATGCCTGCGCTTTCCTTGCCCGCGATGGGGTGGGCCGGCACGAAGGCGCCCAGGCGGTCGCGCAGCACCCGCCGTGCGGCGTCGACGACATCGCGTTTGGTGCTGCCCACGTCCATCAGCAAGGCCCCGGGCTCGAGCCCGTGGCGGATGGCCTTGAAGGTGGTCTCGGTCGCGGCCACGGGCACGGCGATCAGGACGATGTCGGAGCCTGCCACCGCCAGGAGTGCGGATTCGGCCGCCACGTCGATGACACCGAGCTTGCGCGCTCGCTCGGTCGTCGAAGGCGACTTGCTGTAGCCCACCACACGCTGCACCAGGCCACCGCGCTTGAGCGCCAGGGCGAACGAGCCGCCCATCATTCCGCAGCCGATCAGGCCGAGTTGGGTGAACATCTAGTGCACGTCCACGGGATAGGTGCCCAGCAGCTTGAAGAACGCGCAGGCCTGGCGCAGTTCGACCAACGCCTGAGCCACGCGGGGTTCGTCGGGATGGCCCTGCAGGTCGATGTAGAAGTAGTACTCCCACTGGCCCGAGCGCGCCGGGCGCGACTCGAACCGGCTCATCGACACGCCGTGGGTCTTCAGAGGCACCAGCATGTCGTGCACGGCACCGGGCTTGTTCGGCACCGAAACCACCAGGCTCGTGCAGTCGTGGCCCGAGGCCTGGGGCGGCTTCTGGAAATCGGACCGGGTGACGATGGCGAAGCGGGTGCGGTTGTGGGGCTCGTCCTGGATCGCCGGTGCGATGTTGTGCAGGCCGAATTCGCTGCCCGCCCGTTCGCTGGCGATGGCGGCCAGCGCAGGGTCCAGCGCCGCCAGTCGGGCGCCCTCGGCATTGCTGGCCACCGGCCGGCGTTCGGCGTGGGGCAGGTTCGTCGCCAGCCAGCCGTGACACTGGGCCAGCGCCTGCGGATGCGCCAGCACGGCCTGGATGCCCTCCATCGCGGTCGTCTTGCGCAGCAGGTTGTGGCGCACGAACAGGCTGGTTTCGCCGACGATGAACAATGGCGTGTGCAGGAACAGGTCGAGCGAGCGCGCGACCACGCCTTCCGTGCTGTTTTCGACCGGCACGACGCCGTAGTCCGCCGCACCTGCGCTGGTGCTGCGGAAGACCTCGTCGATGCTCGCGCAAGGCACACGGAACAGCGACGAGCCGAAGTAGCCCAGCGCCGCGAGTTCGCTGAACGTGCCGGCCGGGCCGAGAAAGGCCACGCGCGTGGGTGTTTCCAGCGCCCGGCAGGCCGACATGATCTCGCGCCAGATCGGCGCCACGCTGTCGGTGTTCAGGGGGCCGGGGTTGGTCGCTTTCAGGCCGTCGATGACCTGGGCCTCGCGTTCGGGCCGGAAAACCGGCGAGCCGTCTTTTTTCTTGACTTCGCCTACCAGCAGCGCCAGGCCTGCGCGTTTGTTCAGCAGCGCCAGCAGTTCCCGGTCGACAGCGTCGATGCCCTGCCGCAGTGTCGGCAGGTCGGGCAATGCAGCTTCTTCGCTGCCACGGTGGCCGGGCGCGTTGCTCACTTCTTGGGGCTGCTGGCCGGGGCTGGCGTGGCGGCGGGCGGCGTGATGCCCAGGCGCTTGGCCACCGCAACGTCCATCGCGCGGGCCTTCGGTTCGAGGACGGTCCGGGCTTCAGCGACGAGCTTCGGCGTCAGGGCCCGTTGCCCTTCGCCCGAAACCTGCTGGAACTTGCGGAAGGCCGGCGATTCCAGCGCCGCGATCAGCTGGCGCAGTTCGGCCTCGTCCATGCGCTCGTCGAGCACCACGCCCAGGGTGGAGGGTGCGAGCTTGACAGCCTGGTCCCGCACCAGAGGCACGGCTTCGTCGATGTACTTGCGCACGTCGGCTTCGATCTCGCGCGCGATGACTTCGCGTTTCTCGGCAGGGATGCGCTGCTGCAGGATCGGGCCTGCCTGCTGCATCATGCGCTGCGCAGGCTGCTCGGCCAGGGCCCGGCCCAGCGCTTCCAGTGCCGGGCGCTGAAGTTCGAGCACGCGTTCGATCAGTTCCTTCTTGGCGGGCGAGGTCGAGGCCGATTGCGCCATGGCGCTCGTGGCCGTGGCAGCCGCCAGTGCCATCACGGCCAGGGCGGACATCAGCGTCTTTGCAGAAGACAGCGAAACAAACATCAGGAAATCTCCTGGCCGCCGTCGGCGGCCGTGTCGGGGGGTGTGTCGGTGCCGGGGTCGGCCGGGTTGCCGTCCTCGGCCTGAGCGTCGTTCTCGACGATTCGTTGCAGTCCGGACAGCTTGGTTCCGTCGTCCAGGGCGATCAGGGTCACGCCCTGGGTGGCGCGGCCCAGCTCACGGATTTCGGCAACCCGCGTGCGCACGAGCACACCGCGGTCGGTGATGAGCATGATCTCGTCGTTCGCCCGCACCAGCGTGGCCGCCACGACCCGACCGTTCCTTTCGGTTTGCTGGATCGCGATCATGCCCTTCGTGCCGCGGCCATGGCGGGTGTATTCAACGATGCTGGTGCGCTTGCCGTAGCCGTTTTCGGTGGCGGTCAGCACGCTCTGGGTCTCGTCTTCGGCCACCAGCATCGCAATCACGTTCTGGCCGGGCTCCAGCGCCATGCCGCGCACGCCGCGGGCATTGCGGCCCATCGGGCGCACGTCGTCTTCGTCGAAGCGCACGGCCTTGCCGCCGTCGCTGAACAGCATCACGTCGTGCTGCCCGTCGGTGAGCGAGGCGCCGATGAGGTAGTCGCCCTCGTCCAGGTCGACGGCGATGATGCCGGCCTTGCGCGGGTTGCTGAATTCGTCCAGCGCCGTCTTCTTGACGGTGCCCAGGGCCGTGGCCATGAAGATGAAATGGCTGGCCGGAAAGCTGCGTGTCTCGCCCGTGAGCGGCAGCACGACCGTGATCTTTTCGCCGGGCTGCAGCGGGAACATGTTGACGATGGGCTTGCCGCGGCTGGCACGGCCGCCCTGCGGCACTTCCCACACCTTGAGCCAGTAGACCCGGCCGCGGTCGCTGAAGCACAGGATCCAGTCGTGGGTGTTGGCGATGAAGAGCTGGTCGACCCAGTCGTCTTCTTTCGTCTGCGTGGCCTGTTTGCCGCGCCCGCCGCGCTTCTGGGCGCGGTACTCGCCCAGTGGCTGACTCTTGATGTAGCCGCTGTGACTGAGCGTCACCACCATGTCGGCTGGGGTGATCAGGTCTTCGGTGCCCAGCTCCAGCGCATTGCGCTCGATCACGCTGCGGCGCGCGCCGAGCTTGGTCTGGCCGAACTCCTGGCGCAGGGCCGTCAGCTCGGCGCTGATGATGGCGGTGACACGTTCCGACTTGGCCAGGATGTCCAGCAGGTCGGCGATCTGCGCCATCACCTCGCGGTACTCGCCGATGATCTTGTCCTGCTCCAGGCCGGTCAGGCGCTGCAGGCGCATCTGCAGGATTTCCTGGGCCTGATCGTCGGACAGGCGGTACAGGCCGTCGGGCTGCAGGCCGTAGCTGGCGGGCAGACCTTCCGGACGGTAGGCGGCGCGGCCGCCCGAGGTGCTGTCCTCGGCGCGCGTCAGCATCTCGCGCACCATCGAGGAGTCCCAGGCCTTGCTCATCAGCGCGGTCTTGGCGATGGGCGGCGTGGCCGAATTCTTGATGGTCTCGATGAATTCGTCGATGTTGGCCAGCGCCACGGCCAGGCCTTCGAGCACATGGCCGCGTTCGCGGGCCTTCTTCAGCTCGTACACGGTCCTGCGCGTGACGACCTCGCGCCGATGCTCCAGGAAGATGCTGACCAGGTCCTTCAGATTGCAGAGCTTCGGCTGGCCGTCGATGAGCGCGACCATGTTCATGCCGAAGGTGTCCTGCAGCTGGGTCTGCTTGTACAGGTTGTTGAGCACCACCTCGGGCACTTCGCCGCGCTTGAGCTCGATCACCACCCGCATGCCCGACTTGTCGCTCTCGTCCTGAATGTGGCTGATGCCTTCGAGCTTCTTTTCGTGGACGAGCTCGACCATGCGTTCTAGCAGCGTCTTCTTGTTCACCTGGTAGGGAATCTCGTCGACGATGATCGACTGACGCTGTCCGCGGTCGATGTCCTCGAAGTGGCACTTGGCGCGCATCACGACGCGTCCGCGGCCGGTGCGGTAACCCTCGCGCACGCCGTTCAGGCCATAGATGATTCCGGCGGTGGGAAAGTCGGGTGCCGGCACCAGTTCCATCAGCTCGTCGATGCTGGCTGAAGGGTTCTTCAGCAGATGCAGGCAGGCGTCGAAGATTTCGTTCAGGTTGTGCGGCGGGATGTTCGTGGCCATGCCCACGGCAATGCCCGCAGCGCCGTTGACCAGCAGGTTCGGAAGGCGCGCCGGCAGCACCGTGGGTTCGCGCTCGCTGCCGTCGTAATTGGGCGCGAAGTCGACGGTTTCCTTGTCGATGTCCTCGAGCATCTCGTGCGCGATCTTCGACAGCCGGATTTCCGTGTAGCGCATGGCCGCCGCGTTGTCGCCGTCCACGCTGCCGAAGTTGCCCTGACCGTCGACCAGCATGTGTCGCAGACTGAAGTCCTGGGCCATGCGCACGATCGTGTCGTAGACCGCCGTATCGCCGTGCGGGTGGTACTTGCCGATGACGTCGCCGACGATGCGCGCGCTTTTCTTGTATGGCCGGTTCCAGTGGTTCGACAGCTCGTGCATGGCAAACAGCACGCGCCGGTGCACCGGCTTGAGCCCGTCGCGGGCGTCGGGCAGGGCCCGCCCGACGATGACGCTCATGGCGTAGTCGAGGTACGAACGCCGCATCTCCTCTTCGAGGCTGATGGGAACGGTTTCCTTGGCGAACGAGCTCATGCGTTGCGGCAGGCGGCTGGGCAACCAGCCTGCGAAAGGGTCGGGGCGGAGGTAGCTGGCACGCAGCTGCGAAAACCCAGATTCTACGGGCCGGCGGATGTCGCGGCAGCGCAACAGCGACGCGGGGTCGCCCGATGGGTGGGGTCAGAATACAGGCTCGCCGACGCCCTATGGCACAATGCTTCGTCGGTGGTAAGTGCTTCAGTTTGTTGGCATTTGCCCAGTTAAGTACTCGCATTTCGGCTTGTTGCTTTAGACGTATCGCACTCTGGTGCGGCTTCCCTTGAGAGGAGAATCAATGAAGAAACTGAACAAGGTGGCGGTGCTGTTTGCATCCGTCGCACTTGCCGCCCCGGTCGTGTCATTTGCTGCTGCCCATGGCGGCATGGCTGGCAAGACGATCGACAACTGGCGTGCGACCGATGGCACCGTTTGGAAAAACGGCACCAACGAACTTTGCTGGCGCGATTCCTTCTGGACGCCCGCCACCGCCGCTGCCGAGTGCGATGGCGCCCTGAAGCCGCCGGCACCCCCGCCGCCGGCGGCACCCGCCCCGGTCGCGCCTCCCGTTGCACCGGCTCCCGCAGCACCTGCGCCTGTGCCGGCGCCCGTTCCCGTCGCACCTGCAGCACCGGTCAGCGAAAAGGTCACCTTCGCAGCCGATGCATTCTTCGACTTCGACAAGGCCGTTCTCAAGCCGGACGCACAAGCCAAGCTGGCCGACCTGGTCGACAAGACGCAAGGCGTGAACCTGGAAGTGATCATCGCGGTCGGCCACACCGACTCGGTCGGCAGCGACGCCTACAACAACAAGCTGTCGGTGGCCCGTGCTGAAGCGGTGAAGAACTTCCTGGTGTCCAAGGGCGTCGAGAAGAACCGCGTCTACACCGAAGGCAAGGGCGAGAGCTCGCCTGTCGCCGACAACAAGACTGCCGAAGGCCGTGCGAAGAACCGTCGCGTGGAAGTCGAAGTCGTCGGTACCCGCACCAGAAAGTGATGCATTGCAGCCTCCGGGCTGCTGCCGTCAAAACCCCGCTCCGGCGGGGTTTTTTTCGTCTTAACAAGGCCGGCTTGTCCCCCTTGCTGCCACGCCCGACTCCTTTGGTTAGCATCCATCCATGCAAAATGCCGACGCCCAGGAACTCGCGAAGTTCAGCGACCTCGCCCATCGGTGGTGGGACCCCGAAAGCGAGTTTCGACCGCTGCACCAGATCAATCCGCTGCGGCTCGAATGGATCGACGAACTGGCCACATTGCGTGGCAAGGCGGTTCTCGACGTCGGTTGCGGCGGCGGCATCCTGGCCGAGGCGATGGCTCGCCGTGCGGCTCATGTCACCGGTATCGACCTGGCCGCCAAGCCGCTGGGTGTGGCTCGGTTGCACGCGCTGGAAGGTGGCGTGGACAATCTGACCTATCGGGAAATCTCCACTGAAGCACTCGCGACGGAACAGCCTGCCAGTTTCGATGTCGTCACGTGCATGGAGATGCTCGAACATGTGCCCGACCCCTCGGCCGTGGTCCGTGCGTGCAGTGAGCTCGTGAAGCCGGGCGGTTGGGTGTTCTTCTCGACCCTGAATCGGAACCCGAAATCCTTCTTGTTCGCAATCGTCGGGGCGGAATACGTGCTGAACCTTCTGCCGAAAGGGACGCATGAGTACGCTAAGTTCATTCGGCCGAGCGAGTTGGCCCGATGGGCGCGCGACAGTGGGCTGGCTTTGCAAGGCAGTCGCGGCATGCAATACAACCCGCTGACCCGCCGCTACTGGCTGTCGAAGGACACCAGCGTCAACTACCTGATCTCTTGCCGCAAGCTGGCCTGATGCACCGCCTGCGCGCAGGCGCCGTCTTGTTCGATCTCGACGGCACCCTGGCCGACAGCGCCCCCGGTCTGGCAGACGCCGCCAACGACATGCTGGCAGCGCGGCAACTTCCTGTGCTGCCCCTGTCTGCACTGCGTCCTGCCGTCGGTTCCGGGGCTCGCGGCATGGTCGGTACGGCATTCGGTGTGCTGCCCGGGCAGGCAGGCTACGAGTCGCTCCGCGACGAGTTCCTGGCGCGATACGAACTGCGGCTTCTCGAAAAGACCCGACTGTTCGACGAGGTGCACCACATGCTCGACGCGCTGGAGGCGAAGGGCCTGGCATGGGGCATCGTGACGAACAAGGCCTTGCGCTTCGCCGAGCCCATGAGCCGCGCGCTGGGACTCGTGCCTCGCACCCTGGTTCTGGTGGGCGGCGACAGCACCCCGCACACGAAGCCGCACCCGGCGCCTCTGCTCGAAGCGGCTGGCCGGCTGGGCATGCCGCCAGGGGAGTGTGTTTACGTCGGTGACGATGTACGGGACATGCAGGCTGGCCGGGCAGCCGGCATGGGCACGCTTGCCGCCGCCTGGGGATATCTCGGCCATGGGGCAGATGTTGCTGCATGGCCGGCCGACTTCGTGCTGCCGAGTCCGAAGGCGCTCTTGCAAAGACTGGAACTGCCCTAAACTCCAGGGTCTGGGACCGACCTGGCTTCGACGTGGGTGCGGAGTCGATCCGGGGCATGCCGAGCACCAGTCAGCTCGTTAATCCATCTGGAAACAAAGTAACTGCGAACGATCAAACGTACGCCCTCGCCGCTTAAAACCGGTGAGCCTCGCAACAGTTGGCCGATGGGCTGGGTCTGACGGGTAAAACCGAAGGGCTGCGAGGTCATTCACATTGGCTCGTCCTGCCGCGTGTCATTCGCGGTGGGCTTAAAACCAAATGACTCGGATCTCGGATAGCGTGCTGCTGCGCGATTCGAGGTCTCAAATCCAAATCAGTCAGCTAAGCATGTAGAACCAATCGGCAATGGCTTGCGGACGGGGGTTCGATTCCCCCCGGTTCCACCAAGTTACTGTTTTACGATGTCCGTCAAGGACCGGGGCGCTAAGTAAATCAACGACTTAGCGCCCTTTTTGTTTCCGACGTGGACCGGCAAAGTCCGACGTTGGCGCCCCTCTGCTACAGTAACTTACGCAGTAACCGGGGTTCCGGACGGCTGCAGCAGCAAGAGTTACTGCAGCGAGGCGGCCCATGGCGAAGCACTTGATCACCGACACGACTCTGAAGGCCATCAAGCCGGGCGACCCCCGGGCGCGCATCAGCGACGGCGATGGTCTGTATCTGCTGCTGTTCGTCAAAGGCGGCGCGCACGGCTGGCGGTTCGACTACAGCCATGGCGGCAAGCGCAAGACTTTGTCCCTGGGCAC
>JANOBX010000037.1:0-37114 GCA_031411875.1 Burkholderiales bacterium
GCGGAGGCGGCGGGGCCGGCCGCGGTGCGGCGGTCTGCGGCACCGCAGCCCAGAGTTCGGCGACGGCTGCAGCTTCCGGCGGGCGCGAGCGCCAGTCGACCGCCGCCGTCAGCGCGAAGAGCAGGCCCAGGTGCGCGCCCACGGCCAGCATCGCGCCGCGGCCCATGCCGCCAGGCGGCTGGGGCAGCAGGGCATCGCGCAGCGCGGGCATCGACGCGGCCATCGAAGGCGCCTTCAGTTGCCGGCCTGCTTCACGCTCAGGCCCACACGCTTGACGCCGGCGCGTTGCAGCGTGTCCATCACGCGCACCACGTTTTCATAGCGCACGTTGCGGTCGGCGCTGATGACCACGGGCACGTCCTCGTTGCCGGCCTGGGCCTGGCGCACGCGCACGGCCAGCTGGTTCAGCGCCACCGGCGCCGGCTCCTGGCCTTCGGTGCGCAGGCGCAGCTTCTCGTCGGTGCCGACGATCACTTCCAGCACCTGCGGCGCCCGCTGCGCCGCCCTGCCCACGCTGGGCAGGTCGACCACGCCCGTGGTGATGAGCGGGGCGGTGACCATGAAGATGATCAGCAGCACCAGCATCACGTCGATGAACGGGACCATGTTGATCTCGTTCATCGAGCGGCGGCGTCGGCCGCCGCTGCGGCCCATGGGGGAGGCCATCAGCGGTATCCGGACGGCGTGCCGGACGTGGCGGCGGGCGCCGTGCCGGCGTTGCGCTGCAGGATGTTGCTGAACTCCTCGATGAAGCTTTCGAACTGGATCGCGATGCGGTCGATGTCGCGCGCGAAGCGGTTGTAGGCCACCACCGCCGGGATCGCCGCGAACAGGCCGATGGCCGTGGCCACCAGTGCCTCGGCGATGCCGGGGGCCACGGTGGCCAGCGTCACCTGCTGCATGTTCGACAGGCCGACGAAGGCATGCATGATCCCCCAGACGGTGCCGAACAGTCCGATGTAGGGCGAGACCGAACCCACCGTCGCCAGGAAGCTGAGGCGGCTTTCCACCACGTCCAGCTCGCGCTGGTAGCTCGCGCGCATGGCGCGGCGCGCGCCGTCGAGCTGCACGCCGGCGTCCATGCGCTTTTCGCGCAGCTTCAGGAATTCGCGCATGCCGCTGGCGAAGATGCGTTCCAGCGGCGCGGTGTCGGCCTTGTTGTTCACGGCCTGCTGCATTTCGGTCAGGCTCTTGCCCGACCAGAACTCGCGCTCGAAGTCCTCGTTGGCATTGCGCACGCGCTTCAGGCCGAAGAGCTTGCCGAAGATGACCGTCCAGCTCGCCAGCGACATGGCCACCAGGCCGGCCATCACCAGCTGCACCACGAGGCTGGCTTGCAGGATCAGCGCAGTGATCGACATGTCTGCGTTCATGGCGTGTGTGGATCCATTGGCGAAGTGAGGGCGCTGGGAATGCGCCGGGGTCTGAAAGTTTCCTGGTCGACACAGCCGATGCGGATCTCGGCTTCGGTCAGCAGCCGCGGCCCGCACCAGGCCTGCTGCGCCAGCTGCATCGAGGCCCGGCCCATCTGTAACGTGCGCACGGTGACGCGCAGCTCGTCGTCCAGCCGTGCCGGCGCCAGGTAGCGCAGCTGCGTTTCGCTGACGACGAAGATCGCGCCCGTGGCCTCGCGCAGCGCCTGCTGCTGCAGCCCCAGGCTGCGCAGCCATTCGGTGCGGGTGCGTTCGAAGAACTTCAGGTAGTTGGCATGGAACACCACGCCACCGGCGTCGGTGTCTTCCCAGTACACACGGATCAGTTGCTGGAACGGGGCGGCGGGTGCAGTCATCGGCAGCGAGGATTATCCCGCGCCGCAAGGGCCGCCCTTCAGCGACCGATCAGGGCAGCACGCGCCGGGCCACCGGGCCCCACAGCGGATGGCCGGCCTCGGACTTGCTGAGCGCAAAGCCTGGGTCGGCGGCACGGGCAGCGCGGAAGGCGGCCTCGCAGTCCGCCAGCCTCTCGCTGGTGCAGGTGATGAAGGCCAGCAGCTTGTGCGCGCTGGCGCGGTCGCGCGGGCTCTGCAGCCCGGCTTCCAGGGCGCGGCGCAAGGCGGCCTCGGCCTGCGGGTACTGGGCCTCGTCGTAGGCGCGCATGCCGTCGACCAGGGCGCGTTCGGCCGGTCGTTCCAGCAGCTCGGCCAGGCCCACGGGCGCGGGCGGGGGTGCGGGTGCCGGGGGCGGCGGCACGGCGCAGGCCGACAGCAGGGCCAGGGTGGCGGTGATCAGGGTCAGGCCCCGGCGCGCGGGCGCGGCGGGCGATGCGGGGCAGGTGGGTGGTGTGTTCACGGTCCGAAGCGGTGGCGCAGGGTGGCGGGTTTGTCGGCGCTGACCTGGACCGTCTGCACGAAGGGCGGGAAGTCTTCGTTGCGCACGGTGATGGTGTGCGCCCCTTCGCTCAGGGTCAGCCGGGTCAGCGGCGGCGTGGTGCCGGCGGGGCTTCCGTCGACTTCCACGCGGCCCCAGGGAGAGATCGCCAGTTGCACGGTGCCGGTGCTCAGCGGAGCGGCCGGCTTGGCGGCCGGGTTGGACGGGCCGGCCTTGGGCGCAGGGGGTCGCGGCTTCGCCGCGGGGGTCGCGGGGGGTTTCGCGGCGGGCTTCGTTTCGGCCACGGCCGTGCTCTCGGCTGCTGCCGAGGCTGCGTCGGCGGGCGACGTGTTGGTCGCGTTGGTCGCGTTGGCCGGCTCGGCCGCCGTGGCGGCCGGGGCCGTGCTGGCCAGTGTGGGTGGCGTCGCGGGGTCTCCCGGAGGCAGTGCCGACCCTTCGACCCCGGTGTCGGTGGCGGGGCGGCGGGCCAGCACCATGCCCAGACCGGCTGCCGCGAGCAAGCCGCCGAGCAGAAGCAAGGGCCGCCGGCGCGCGGCCACACGGGTGTCCCGGGCCTTCACCGTGGCTGTCGGCACGGACTTCGCAGTGGCGCTGGGCGCTTTCGCGGCACGGGCCTCGGCCCAGCGGCGCAGGCTCATCGACATCTCGATGGCGCTCGTGAAACGTTCTGCCGGATCGCGCGCCATGGCCTTGGCGGCGATGTCCGACAGAGCCTGCGGCACGCCCGGCCGCACCTCGTGGGCCGGGGCCGGGTGCAGGGTCTGCACGGCGGTCTGGATCTGCTCGACCGAGTCGCCTGCGAAGGCCTTGCGGCCGGTGAGCAGCTCGTACAGCACTGTGCCCAGTGCATACAGGTCGGTGCGGGCGTCGACGGCCTCGCCGCGAATCTGCTCGGGCGCCTGGTAGTGCGGCGAGCCCGCCACCGCACCGGCCAGCGCCGGCACCGCCTTGGCGTGGGCGATGCGCGCAATGCCGAAGTCCAGCACCTTGGGGCGGTCGCGGCCGACCAGGAAGATGTTGCCCGGCTTGATGTCGCAATGCACGACACCGCGCGCGTGGGCATAGGCCAGGGCATCGGCCACCCGCCGCACCAGCGTGGCGGCCACGCGCGGGCTGGGTGACCAGCCGTTGGCCAGCGCATGGCGCATGTCGCGGCCCTGCAGCCGCTCCATCGCGATGTAGACACCGTGCGCCGACAGCCCGGCATCGAAGACGGTGACGATGTAGGCGTGGTTCAGGCTGGCGGCGGCCCGGGCCTCGTTCAGGATCATGCCGTCGAGCGAGACGCGCAGGGGGGTGGGCAGGTCGAACTGCAGCGTCTTCACCGCCACCGTGCGCGACAGCAGCGGGTCCCAGGCCTCGTGCACCTGGCCCAGGCCGCCCTGGCCGAGGTGCGACTTCAGGGCGTAGCGGCCCACGTGCGACAGCGTGGGCTGCGACTTGGTCAGCGTGTCGGCCTCTTTTTCAGCGCTGCTGCGGCCGGCTTCCTTGGCGGGCAGCTGGGGATCGCGCGGCGCGCCCGTGGGCACGCCGGAGTCCATCACCTGGGAATCCATGATCTGCGAGTCCATGACCTGAGAGTCCATGACTTGCGAGTCCATGACCTGCGAATCCATGACGCCGCTCGGCGAGGGATCGTCCTGGATGTCGATGTCGAGTTCCGGCGGGACGGAATCCTGTGCGGCAGGCGGCAGGGTGGCCTCGGTCGCGGCGAACTCGGTCGTCGCCTCGCTGTTGCCGTCGCCTGCCGTGCGCCTGTTGCGCTTGCCGAAGAAGTGATAACCCACGGTGAAGCAGCTTACGGACAGCCGCTCTGCCCGAAGGCGGGAAAAGCGCCGCCGCTTCAGCCCAGTTCGCGGGCGAGCCGGGTGACCGCGGTATCCAGCTGCGCCATGCTGCTGGCGAACGACAGGCGCACGAAGCGCCCGGCCGCCGCCGGCCCGAAGTCGCGGCCCGGTGTCAGCGCCACGTGGGCGCGGCGCATCATCTCGAAGCTGAATTCCCAGCTGCTGGGCAGGGCCGGCGTAAGGAACCGTGAACAGTCGCCCCAGACATAGAACGCGCCGTCGGGCGGCACCGGCACGTCGAAGCCGATGCGCTGCAGAGCCGGCACGATGAAGTCCCGGCGGCGGCGGAACTCGGCGCGGCGGGCTTCGAACTCGGCGAGGGCGGCCTCGTCGAAGCAGGCCAGGGCGGCGTGCTGGGCCAGCGTCGACGGGCAGATGAACAGGTTCTGCGCCAGCTTTTCCACCGGGGCCACGAGTTCCGGGGGCAGCACCATCCAGCCCAGCCGCCAGCCGGTCATGCTGAAGTACTTGGAAAAACTGTTGATCGAGATCACGTCCTCGCCCAGCGCCAGGGCGCTGTGGCCGAAGGCCGGGTCGTAGCTCAGGCCGAGATAGATCTCGTCGATCAGGGTGACGCCGCCGCGGGCGCGCACGACGTCCACGATGCGCGCCATCTCGGCCGGCGCGATCGAGGTGCCGGTGGGGTTGCTGGGCGATGCCAGCAGCACACCGCGCGTGGCCGGGCCCCAGGCCGCGGCCACGCTGTCGGCGTCGAGCTGAAAGCGCTGGGCCGCCCCGGCCGGCAGCAGCTGCGCCCGGGCACCGGCCGCGGCGACGAAGTGCCGGTTGCAGGGGTAGCTGGGGTCGGGCATGAGCACGTCGTCGCCGGGCTCGAACAGCGCCAGGCAGACGAGCTGCAGCGCCGCCGACGCGCCGGCCGTGACGACGATGCGCGCCGGGTCGATCTGCAGACCGAAACGGCTGGCATACCAGCCGGCGATGCGTTCGCGCAGCGCCGGCAGGCCGGTGGCCTGGGTGTACTGCGTGTGGCCGCCGTTCAGGCAGGCCTGGGCCGCGGCCAGCACCGGGGCCGCTGCGGTGAAGTCGGGCTCGCCGATGTTCAGGTAGATCATCGGCTCGCCGCCGCGGGCCGGGTCGCAGGCCGGGCTGCGGGCGATTTCCTGGGCGGCTTTTGCGCATTCCATGACCCAGAACGGGTCGATGTGCTGCAGCCGGCTGGCCGTGCGGATCACGAGCGGGCGCGGTTGGGTCGGTGCGGACGGGCCGGGCGCGGCTGGCCGGCCTCGGCCGGACGCAGCTCCCCCGAGGCCTTGTCGAGCACGCCGTTGACGTACTTGTGGCCGTCGGTGCCGCCGAAGGCCTTCGCCAGTTCCACCGCTTCGTTGATGGCCACGCGGTAAGGAATGTCCAGGCAGTGCGTCATCTCGTAGGCGCCGATCCAGAGCACAGCGTGTTCCACCGGCGACAACTGTGCGACCGGCCTGTCGATGTGGCGCATGAGCACCGCATCGAGCGTGGCGGCCTGTTCGATGCAGCCGTGGAGCAGCGCGTCGAAGTGGGCACGGTCGCACTTGTCGAAGTCGTCGAGTTCGCGCAGGTTGGCCACGATGTCGGCTTCGCTGGCGCGGGCGATCAGCCACTGGTACAGGCCCTGCAGGGCAAATTCGCGGGCCCGGCGCCGGCCGGACTTGGGCTGCGGTTTCTTCGCTGCAGGAGCGGGTGTGGCTAGGGCCGCGTCGCCGGTCTCGGGGGTGACCGGCGGGGTCTCGTCGGGGCCGCTCACGACAGGTCTTCCAGCAGGTTGGCCATTTCGACGGCCACGCGTGCGGCGTCGCGGCCCTTCTCTTCGGCGCGGGCCCAGGCCTGGGCTTCGTCCTCGACCGTGAGGATGGCGTTGGCGATGGGCAGGCCATGGTCCAGCGCCACGCGGCTGACACCGGCACCGCTCTCGTTGGCCACCAACTCGAAGTGGTAGGTTTCGCCGCGGATGATGCAGCCCAGCGCGATCAGGGCGTCGAAGTCGCCCGAGGCCGCCATGGCCTTCAGCGCCACGGGAATCTCCAGCGCGCCGGGCACCTGCACCACGCGGATGTCGCCGGGGTCGACGTCGAGCCGGTCGAGTTCGGCCAGGCAGGCGCTCGCCAGCTTGCTGGTGAGCAGGTCGTTGAAGCGCGCCCGTACGATGCCGATGCGCAGGCCCTCGCCCAGCAGATCGGCCAGCAGTTCTTCGGTGTTGCCTTTGTCGGCTTCCAGCATGTTCTTGGTTTTCTTGTTCAGGTGGCCGTGCCCGGAGCGGGGCGGAAACCGGTGATTTCCAGGCCGTAGCCGGTCATGCTGGGCATGCGCCGGGGGTTGCCCAGCAGCTGCATGCGGCGCACGCCGAGCTCGCGCAGGATCTGCGCGCCCACGCCGTAGGTGCGCAGGTCCATCTGCGCGCGCGGCGCCGGCGCCTTGGCTTCGGTGGGCAGAAGCTGCGGCAGCAGGTGCGCCGCGTCCTGCCCGCAGTTCAGCAGCACGGCCACGCCCTGGCGGCCGGCCTGCAGCGCGGCCAGGGCCGTGGGCAGAGGCCAGGAATGGCCGCTGCGGCCCACGTCGAGCAGGTCGAGCGCGGTGAAGGGCTCGTGCACACGCACCGGCACTTCGTCGTGTTCCGACCAGCTGCCCAGGGCCAGGGCGAGGTGCACGCCACCGCTCTTGTCGCGGAAGGCGGTGCAGTCGAATTCGCCTTGCGGCGTGTGCAGACGGCGCTGGCCGGCGCGTTCGATGAGCGTCTCGTTGCGGCTGCGGTAGCCGATGAGGTCGGCAATCGTGCCGATCTTCAGGCCGTGTTCACGCGCGAAGACCTGCAGGTCGGGCAGGCGGGCCATCGTGCCGTCGTCCTTCATCACCTCGCAGATCACGGCCGCGGGCGTGAGGCCGGCCATGCCGGCCAGGTCGCAGCCGGCTTCGGTGTGGCCGGCGCGCATGAGCACGCCGCCGTCCTGCGCCTGCAAGGGGAAGATGTGGCCGGGCTGCACCAGGTCGCTGGCCTTGGCGTCACGGGCCACGGCGGCCTGCACGGTGCGGGCGCGGTCGGCGGCCGAGATGCCGGTGGTGACACCGGTGGCGGATTCGATCGACACGGTGAAGGCGGTGCCGTGCTTGGTGCCGTTGCGGCTGGCCATGGGTGGCAGCTGCAGGTGTTCGCAGCGCTCGCGCGTCAGGGTCAGGCAGACGAGCCCGCGGGCGTGGCGGGCCATGAAGTTGATGGCCTCGGGCGTGACATGCTCGGCGGCGATGACGAGGTCGCCCTCGTTTTCGCGGTCTTCCTCGTCGACCAGGATGACCATGCGGCCGGCCGCCAGTTCAGCCACCAGCTCTGGAACAGGGGAAATCGACATGCCGCGATTGTAGGTGGCGCGGTTTTGCAGGCGCTGTCACTTCGGCGCAGCCCCTGGGCACGACCCAGGCAAGCGCGGCTCAGGGCGACACGGCCGGCGGATTCCAGAAATCGTCGGCCACGCGTTTCAGGCGCAGGCGCAGATCGGCGCCGACACGGTCGGCCTGCAGCCACTCGAAGCGCGCGCCGTCTTCCAGTGCCGCCAGGGCTGGCCAGTCGACCATGCCGCGGCCCGGGCCGAGCAGCCGGGGTGCCTGGTACAGCAGCAGTTCGTCCACCAGGCCGGCCTGCAGCATCGCGCCGCTGAGTTCGGCGCCGGCCTCGACATGCACCTCGTTGGCATCGCGGCCGGCCAGCCAGCCCAGCAACGCAGCCAGGTCGACACGGCCCCGTTCGTCGGCGGCCAGGGTGGCGGTGTGTGCGCCGGCGGCGGCCAGGGCTGCCGACCGGGCAGCGGCGTCGGCATCCGTGGCGGCACCGACGACGACGCTGGCCCCGGGCAGGCCGATCAGCTGCGCGTCGGTCGGGGTCCGGAAATGGGTGTCGACGACCACGCGCAGCGGCGTTCCGCCGCCGTGGCCGGTGCGCACGTCCAGGCGCGGGTTGTCGGCCAGCACGGTGCCCACGCCCGTGACGATGGCAGACGCGCGCTGGCGCCACAGGTGCCCGTCGGCGCGTGCTTCGCTGCCGGTGATCCACTGACTGCGGCCATTGGGCAGCGCGGTGCGGCCGTCCAGGCTGGACGCCAGCTTCAGCCGCACCCAGGGGCGCCCGCGCATGACGCGTGAGAAGAAGCCGATGTTGAGCTGCCAGGCGGCGGCCGCCAGGTCGGCTTCGACGCCGTCGACCTGGACGCCGGCCGCACGCAGGCGCGCCGTGCCCTGGCCAGCGACCTGAGGGAACGGGTCGGCCACCGCCACGACCACCCGGCCGATGCCGGCGGCCACCAGGGCGTCACAACAGGGGGGTGTGCGGCCATGGTGGGCACAGGGTTCCAGCGTCACCCAGGCCGTGGCCCCGTGGATATCGTGGCCGGCGGCTGCGGCATCGCGCAGGGCCATCACTTCGGCGTGGGCCTGGCCGGGTGCCTGCGTGGCACCCCTGCCCAGCACCCGCCCGTCGGCCCGGCCGATGACGCAGCCCACGCGCGGGTTCGGGTCGGTGTGCCCGATGGCCGTGGCGGCCAGGGCCAGGGCTTCTTCGATGCGTCGTCTGTCCAGGGCGGCCTGCTGCATGGCAGGCAGTATCCCAGGGCCGATGCGGTGCCCCCGCGGGACTCAGGTGTAGGGGTGCACGCCGTTCTGGTGGACGCGGGTGTTCGAATTCACGGGGTCGAGCTCGGTCAGGGAGTCCGTCGGACAACTGTGCGAGCCGCGGATGACGAGGAAGTTCTGGTTTTGCAAGGCGGTGCCGGGGGCGCTGCCCTTCAGGGTGTAGTCCAGCGGGTGGGCACTGTTCCTGGCGCTGTCGTTGCCGTCGTCGGCGAGCACGGTGTAGCGGCAGATCTTGAAGTCGCGGGCCTCGTTGCCGATCGTCCAGCTGGTCTGTTCGGAAGCGGCCAGGGTGGCCGGCGGAAGCACGCGCAGGCGGCCGGACCAGGTACGCTGTTCGTTCGAATAGACGGCGCAGAAGTAGGTGACCACCCGGGTTGCCGCTGCCTCGAGCTGCGCATCGCTGTCGTCGAAACAGGCGTGGCCCGGTTCAGGATGCTTGCTGCTGGTGAGCTGCAAGTCCATGTCCAGGCTGAACGGCTGCCCCATGGGCGCTTCGGCCTGCGCCTCGTCGGGCTGGGCCTGCAGGTCGGCGAAGTTGACGTAGCCGCTGAGCAGCTGGGCGGTGCGGCTGCTGTCGCAGTTGTCGAGGGTGGTGGCCACCGCGGCTGCGGTGAGCGTGTCGTTGGACGCGTCGGCCTCGATCACGCAGGTGCGTTCGATCAGCCCGGTGATGTTATTGAACACCCAGGCCACCTTCTTGCCCTGGCCCTGCGGCGGCACGAAGCCACTGGTGCCGTCGCCGAAGTTCTTGGCCTTGCGCGGGATGACCACGTGGCGGTTGTTGGGGGGCAGGTCGCTGCGCACGTTCTGCGGCAGCACCAGCGCGCCCGCAAGCTCCGGCGAGATGCCGGCGATGGCGGTGTTCAGGGCGACGTTCTGCGGCTGGCCGGTGCGGTCGTTCCAGCTGACACTGACCGACACGGTTTTCGGCGCTGCCAGCGGGTCAGGAACGCGGCGCCTGATGACGTAGGTGGCATTCAGGCCGACGGTCTGGATGACGGGCACGTCGTCGATGTCCGCGTAGTCGAGCCCGGCGTCGACCTGCAGGGAAACGAAGGCCCGCCAGCGCTCGATTTCCTGCTGAGCCATGCGCACGGCTTCGGCGCGCTGCTTGGAGATGTCGGCGTTGCTGCGCAGCGTGGCCTGCAGACCGACGATGGCCACCAGACCGAAGGCCATGACCGCCAGCGCGACGATGGCCTCGATGAGCGACACACCGCGGCGCGGCCCGTGGGGGCGGGTGGTTTTCATTGGAAGTCCCTCCATCCGCCCGGAACACGGACAAACGATCCCGAGTGTTGTTGCAGATGCCGCAGCAGTTCACGGCTGTAGACGACGCGGCCGCCGGCCGTGGCGTCGAGCGCGTCTTCGACGAAGGCCGCACCCTGGATGTCGGGAGTTCCGGTCCAGCCGCCCGACTGGCTGTAAACGAAGCCGAAGACGCGGGCGTCGGCCGTGGTCAGCACGTTGCCCGTGGCGACGATGACCACCGGGCCGGGTGCGGCAGGGTTGGCGGGGTCGGGTGGGCTGCCGATGTCGCCTGCGGACTCGAGCAGCAGGTCGCCATTCACCCAGATCACCCGGCCCGGATTGCTGGCGGCCAGACTGGCCAGCGCCTGCCGGCAATTCCCGGGATTGCAGTTGGTCGTGATGGCGGCTGGCTGCAGGCGGTAGGTGTCGGGCAGGGTGCCGAACACCCAGTTGAACACGCGGTTCGGGTTCAGCGGCGGCACGGCGACCTTGAGCGACTTGGGCGAGACGTCGTTGAGGAGTTCGTCGTCGGCTTGGACCGGATCGTGATCCGAGCCCGGCACGGTCCGCAGCGTGAGGTTGGCCGTGTTGACGGCACCGCCGGCCTGGACGGCCAGACCGCCTTCGGGGTCGGTGTTGACGAGCTGCATCGTGCCGCCCAGCACGGCGTCGCGCACGGTCAGCGCCGCGTTTGGCAGCGAAGGCAGGGCCGACTTCAGGGCCAGCATGGCGCGAACGGTGGCGCGACCTTCCTGGTTCGACGCCGAGCCCGGGAAGTCCAGGCAGCTTTCGCCCAGTCCGTCCAGGCGGGTGCAGCCGTTGACCTCGACCATGACGAGGCCGGGCTTGGTGATGACCGGGTTGCCGGCGTCGGGCGCGAGCGGGTCAACGACGCTGAACCGCACCCTGAACGCCGGGAAAGGGCCGGCGCCCGCTGGCGTGGCCAGCACGGGCGGGCTTTGCGTCGGGCAACTGCAGATCCAGTCGACGCCGTTGAAGACACAGCCGGCCATCAACGGCTGGGGGGGTGCCGGTGCCACCGGGGCCGCGGCGTCGGGGTCGGCCACGGGGCGCAGGGTGCCGTCGGCCTGCACCGCCAGATAGCGCTGGCGGAAGGTGGTGGCGTTGGCGGCAGCGCCGGCTTCGCGACAGTTGGCGCCGATGCGCCCGCCGTTGAGCATGGCCAGCGCCCATTCGACACCCGCTTCGGCGGCCTCGATGGCCTGCGTCGAGCGGTACTGGTTGGCCGAGGTGCGCTGTTCGAAGATGAGGTTGCGGCTGCTGTAGGCGCCGGCCAGGGCCATGACGAAGAACAGCACCATCACGACGATGAGCGAAGCCGCACCCCGGCGCGGTGAGCGCGGAGCGGCGATGGCGTGCAAGGGGTTCATGGAGCGGGTGTCGCTGCGTGGGGTGGGCGTTCAGCCCGGCGGGCAGGCCCGGCCCGGGTTGCCGACGTCGTTGAAGCGAACGAAGTCGTTGCGCAGGCGCACCCGGCTGTTGACCTCGCGCACCACGCCCGGGTCGCCGACGGCTTCGCCGCGGATGGTGATGTCGAGCTCGCGCATCACCAGTTCCGGCCAGCAGTTCGATGTGCCGTCGGCACACGGCACAGGGCAGGGCAAGCGGCTCTGGAGGCCGGGTGCGGGGGTGATGGTGAAGGTGGTGACGCGCACGGTGCGGGGGTCGGTGAGCTGCTGCCAAAGCCCTCCCATCTGGGCCTGGATCACGCCGTTGACGAGCCGGTAGCCGTAGGGCCCGTCGTCGTCATCGTTGTAGTGATAGGAGAACCCGACGGAGTTGAAGTCAGGTGCGCTGGTGGTGACGGTGGCGAGGGCGTTGGCTGCGGGCAAGGCGCCGCCGGGCGAAGCAATGCCGTCCTGAGCGCCTTCGACACCGGCGAAGCCGGCCCGGCGCAGCTGCCGGGTGATGATGTCGCCGGTGGCGCGCAGGTCTTGCTGAACCTGGAGTTCGAGCGTGAGCTTGCGGTTGTCGGCGAGTTGGCCGGCCACCAGGGTCACGGCCGCGGCCACGATGAACAAGCCGACGGTGACGCCTACCATCAGCTCGACCAGCGACATGCCGCGCTGGCGGGCGGGCCTCAGGGCGGCGGGGCTGGACATGGGGCCTCCGGCAGGTTGGAGCTGGCGGGCGTGCAGACCATCGGTCGGCCCGAGCGTTCGATCAGGGTGCGCAGCTTGCGATGCTCATCGAGGTAAACGTCGACGCGGAACTCGGCCAGTGCGGTGGGTGCTGCGTCGTCGGGATTCGACAGCAGGCCCCCGGTGGCGGGGTCGAAGCCGAACGAGGTGCTCAGCTGGTCGGGCGGAGCTTCGACCGCCCTGAGGCTCACGGCGCCGCGGGCCGGGATCTGCACGGTGCGGACTTCGGTCCGGTTGTTCAGGCCGGCGCAGGCAGTGCCGACGCCCTGCGTGCAGTTGCACGGCCCCTGATCGCCTTGCACGAAGGGCGCCGTGTACATCGTGTAGCAGCTGAGTTCGCCGTTGTTCCTGAAATCCACGCGCATCACGGTGTTGCGCGAGATCGCCTCGCTGCGCGCGAATTGCAGGTCGGTGACGAGCTGGGCCTGGACGCCGCGCATCCTTTGCATCTCGACGAGGCGGGTGAAGCTGGGCGCCGTCAGCGCCACGATCACCATGGCCACGGCGATCACCGCCATCAGTTCCACGAGCGTAAGCCCAGGCTTCGGGCGACGGGGCAGACAGCGAAGAAGGCGCATGGTCGGTGCTCTCAGCGCGCCCAGCAGTTGCCGGTGTCTGGGTTGGCCGAGCTCCAGTTGATGCTGCTGCTGCCCGAGCCGTAGCGCAGGACCCCGCCGCTGGCCCGCACGCCGATTTGCTGGCAGTTCTCGTCGTGGACCTGGGAACTGGTGTCCAGCGCCGACGCGACCAGGGTGTAGGTGGTGGGCGACAGGCCCTGGATGGACAGGCTGTAGTACTTGGTGGGCACCGCGGCAAGCCCGTTCGCAGCGCTTTCGGCCGCCGCGCTGTTGAACGGGGCATAGGCCGGATTGTTCGCACGCCAGCGTTCCTGGGCCTGCTGCACGCTGGTGAGCGCGGCAATGGCGTCGGCACGCCGGCTTTTGCGAACCTGGTCGACGAAGCTCGGATAGGCGATCGCCACGAGCACGCCGATGACCAGCAGCACCAGCATCAGCTCGATCAACGTGAAGCCACGCCCACTCGATTTCGCGGCTGTGCCGGCCGAGGGTGGGGGGGGTGGATGGGCATTCATCGCTTGATTATGTGAATTGCGTCATGCGCTGGCCGCAACCGCCTGTCGCTCGACGGGTTCCGCCTGTCGCGGCGAATCAGCAGGCCGCATAGCCAGCCACACCGTTCGGACTGCAGGCCCGGGTGCGTCCCATCAGGTTCACGACCTGGTGGACGGCCGCGCCGCTGCGCGCAAGGACGCGCAGCGTGCCGGTGGGCGTGCTGGTGCCGTGCACGGGGTGGAAGAGGATCGAGCCGACGTTGGTCCGCAATTGCACCGGCCCGTCGGCAGGAAAGAACACGCTGCGCAGCGCGGTGGCGCCGTTCAGGCACTGCACGCTGCCGCCGGGTTCGCATCGACAGGCCTGGGCAGGCCCGTCGTGGACGACGTAGCAGCTGCCGGCGTCGCCGGACCTGAAGCTCATGCGCCGGCCGCCATCGCTGGCCACCGCCAGGCTGCGGGTGTGCTGGATGTCGGTGGCCAGTTGGGCGACCGTGCCCTCGAGGTGGCGCCTTTCCGTGAGCTTGGCGAAACCCGGCAGCGCCGAACCCAGCAGCACCGCCACGATGGCCAGCACCACCAGGCATTCGATCAGGGTCAGGCCGCGCTGGTGGGCGGTGGCGGGTGGTTGATGACTCATGACGGCGGCTCCTGTGGTGTGGGATTGCCCTCACTGTAGGAAGCCGCCGCCGCCGGCGCGACCCGCGGTGGTGGGTGAAGACCGGGGCCCCGTGGAGTGCCCCCGCAGCGAGCTCCGGCTCACCCCTGCCCTGGTGGCCCCCTGGCGAGGGAGGGCCCGGTCAGATGTCGCGGATCAACTGCCGGAAGGCGTCGACGTCCTCGAACTGCCGGTAGACCGAGGCGAAGCGCACATAGGCCACCTTGTCGATGCGCTTGAGTTCGCGCATGACCAGTTCACCCACCCGTGCGCTCGGCACTTCGCGTGCGCCGCTGGTCAGCAGCTTGTCCTGGATGCGTTCAATGGCCGAATCGACCTGTTCGATGCTCACCGGCCGCTTGCGCAGCGCCAGGATCATGCTCGCGCGCAGCTTGGCCGGATCGAATTCGACCCGGGCGCCGTCCTTCTTGACGACCGCCGGCAGGCTGATCTCGCTGCGTTCGTAGGTGGTGAAGCGCTTTTCACAGGCCAGGCAGCGCCGGCGCCGCCGGATGGCGTCGCCTTCCTCGGACTCGCGAGTCTCGACGACCTGGGTGTCCTCGTGGCTGCAGTACGGGCAGCGCATGGAAGGCTGCCGCGCCTGTCAGCGGTAGACGGGAAAGTCGCGGGTGAGGGCCGTGACCTTCGCGCGCACGGCCGCGACATGGGTCTCGTCGTGCGGCTTGTCCAGCACGTCGGCGATCAGGTGCGCGGTCTGACGCGCCTGTTCTTCCTTGAAGCCGCGCGTGGTCATCGCTGGCGTTCCCAGGCGGATGCCGCTGGTGACCATGGGCTTCTGCGGGTCGTTCGGAATGCCGTTCTTATTGCAGGTCATGTGGGCGTGGCCGAGGATGGCTTCGGCTTCCTTGCCCGTCAGATTCTTCGGCCGCAGGTCGACCAGCATGACGTGACTCTCGGTGCGGCCGCTGACGATGCGCAGGCCACGTTCGATCAGCGTTTCGGCCAGCACCCTGGCATTGGCCAGCACCTGCTGCTGGTAAACCTTGAATTCCGGAGCCAGCGCTTCCTTGAAGGCCACGGCCTTGCCGGCGATGACGTGCATCAAGGGGCCACCCTGGATGCCGGGAAACATCGCGCTGTTGATCTTCTTGGCGATGGCCTCGTCCTGCGCCAGCACGATGCCGCCCCGCGGACCGCGCAGGCTCTTGTGCGTGGTGCTGGTGACGACGTCGGCGTAGGGCACCGGGTTGGGGTAGACGCCGGCGGCAATCAGGCCGGCGTAGTGCGCCATGTCGACCATGAAATAGGCGCCCACGGCCTTGGCCACCTTGGCAAAGCGCTCGAAGTCGATGCGCAGGCTGTAAGCGCTGGCGCCGGCGATGATGATCCTGGGCCGGTGCTCATGGGCCAGGCGTTCCATGGCCTCGTAGTCGATGGCCTCGTCCGCGTCCAGGCCGTAGCTGACCACCTTGAACCACTTGCCGCTCATGTTCAACGGCATGCCGTGCGTCAGGTGGCCGCCTTCGGCCAGGCTCATGCCCATGATGGTGTCGCCCGGGTTCAGCAGGGCGAAGAACACGGCCTGATTGGCCTGGCTGCCGCTGTTGGCCTGGACGTTGGCGAAGTTCGCGCCGAACAGCTGCTTCAGGCGTTCGATGGCCAGCGTCTCGACGACGTCGACGTTTTCGCACCCGCCGTAGTACCGTTTTCCCGGATAGCCCTCGGCGTACTTGTTGGTGAGCTGGCTGCCCTGCGCCTGCATCACCGCCGGGCTGGTGTAGTTCTCGCTAGCGATGAGCTCGATGTGCTCTTCCTGGCGCCGGTTTTCAGCCTGGACGCTGGCCCAGACTTCGGGGTCGACGAGAGCAAGTGTGGATTGGTTGCGGTCGAACATGGCGGTCCTCTGGGTTGACGGATGGCCAGTGGATGGCAAGAAGCCATTCGCGGCTCTCCACCCCGGAGCCCGCGGCCCCTCGTGCCAAACGCACGCTAAGCGCGCGAGTTGCGAGTGTATCCGGCACCCGCTTTCAGCGGGTTCTCAGCGGCTTGGCGTCAGCAGTGCGACCTGGTCGGCAGAGGTTTCGGGCGCAGATGCCGGCGCTTCCGGGGCCGGCGTCAGGCCGCTGTCGACATCGATCAATCGCGACGCGGGCAGCGGCGGCGGGTTGTGGGGGGCGTTCAGCGGCACCCGCTTGCCCTCGGCCACGGCCTGCAGGTAGGTCTGTTCCGACAGCACCTTGCCGGCATAGCCGCCATCGCTGTCGAGCAAGGCCGCACCGACGTAGAAACGCAGACCGTCGTGCAGGCTGCCGGCGCGGGCGATGCATTCCTTCAGCACCTGCACGCCGACCCGCAGGTTGCTGATGGGATCGAAGGCCGCGTGATTGCCACCGAAGGACTCGTACTTGTCGTCGTGCACGTGGGTCATGACCTGCATCAGGCCCTGCGCCCCGACCGGGCTCTGCGCAAAGGGATTGAAGCGCGACTCGATGGCCATCACGGCCAGGATCAGCGTCGGATCAAGCTTGGCGCGCTGGCCCAGCGCCCAGGCTTCCTTCACCAGCGCGCTGATCGGCTCGGGCGCTACCTTGTAGCGGCGGGAGATCCATTGCGCCACCGCGGCCTGCTGGCGGGTGAGGTCGCCGGGATCGGCGGCCGTGGCGCGAGCGATGGCGTCGGGTTCGGCCGTCACTGCCAGGAGATTGCCCGAGGCCAGCTCGCGCTCGACCTGGCGCGTCTGCAGCCAGTCGAGCGCCACCACCTCCACCTGCTGGCGGATGTCGGCGCGGCCAGCGGCAAACACGAGCAGCGCCACGGCAGCCAGGCCGACCAGGGCCAGGGTGTTGTGGCTGACTTCCATCAGGCCACGGCCGACATCGCATGAGAACACCCTGACCGAGCGGCGCGCGCTTTCCAAATCCTTGCGCCAGCGCTCGACGCGCGACGGGGTGCCGCCTGTTTCTGCATTCATCGTTTTCTCCTCGCGCCCTGTCGGCTTGGCAACGCGGCAAGCGGTGCTTTGGGGGCGCGGCAAAATGTCGTTTCGAGGACCGCCTCACACGTTCAGGCAGCGGGGCTGGTCTCTGTCAGCCCTGTCCACGTTTTCGGGTAAACCCTGAAATCGCGATCTTGGACGGATTCTAGGAACCGCTTCATACACGGTCAAGAATATGAAATTCAGTAGTCAGATCAATCGAGCATGAAGTACCGTGACCTGCGCGACTTCATGGCCCAGCTGGAAGATCTGGGCGAACTGCGAAAGCTGGCCGATCCGGTGTCCCCGCACTTGGAAATGACGGCAATCGGCGACAAATTGCTTCGCGCAGGCGGGCCGGCCGTGCTCTGTACCCAGCCCGTCGGTTACAAAATTCCCTGCCTGATCAATTTGTTCGGCACCCCCCGACGGGTGGCGCTCGGCATGGGCGCCGACAGTCTGGCCGACCTGCGCGACGTCGGCCGCTTGCTCGCGCGACTCAAGGAGCCCGAGCCGCCAAAGGGTCTGAAAGAGGCCGGCAAGCTGTTCCACATGGCCAAGGCGGTCTGGGACATGAAGCCGGCACTGCAGCGCAGCGCGCCTTGCCAGGAGGTGGTGATCGAGGGCAACGATGTCGACCTGGGCATGTTGCCCGTGCAGCACTGCTGGCCGGGCGACGTCGGTCCGCTGATCACCTGGGGCCTGGTCATCACGCGTGGTCCGCAGGGTGTGGCCCAGCCGCGCCAGCGCCAGAACCTGGGCATCTACCGCCAGCAGGTGATCGGCCCGCGCGAAGTGATCATGCGCTGGCTGGCCCATCGCGGCGGGGCGCTCGATTTCCGCGAGTTCGCGCGTGCGAACCCGGGCCAGCCTTTCCCGATGGCCGTGGCCCTGGGCGCCGACCCGGCCACCATCCTGGGGGCCGTCACGCCGGTGCCCGACACCCTGAGCGAGTACCAGTTCGCCGGCCTGCTGCGCGGCGGCCGCACCGAGCTCGTGAACAGCGGCGTGGGCGAAGGCGAACTGAAGCTCCAGGTGCCTGCCAGCGCCGAGTTCGTCCTGGAAGGCCACATCCCACCCGCGCCGGTCGGTTTTGAGGGAGAAAGCGACCACGGCGTGCGAGTCAAGGAAAAGAACGGCTACCTGCATGCGCTGGAAGGCCCGTTCGGCGACCACACCGGCTACTACAACGAACAGGACTGGTTCCCGGTGTTCCGCCTGTCGCGCATCACCCACCGCCGCGACCCGGTCTATCACAGCACCTACACCGGCAAGCCGCCCGACGAGCCCGCCATCCTGGGCGTGGCGCTGAACGAGGTCTTCGTGCCCATTCTGCAAAAGCAGTTTCCGGAGATCGTCGACTTCTACCTGCCGCCAGAAGGCTGCAGCTACCGCATGGCGGTGATCAGCATCAAGAAGGCCTACCCCGGCCACGCCAAGCGCGTGATGTTCGGCTTGTGGAGCTTCCTGCGCCAGTTCATGTACACCAAGTTCATCGTCGTGACCGACGACGACGTCGACATCCGCGACTGGAAGGAAGTGATCTGGGCCATCACGACGCGCATGGACCCGGTGCGCGACACCACGCTGGTGGAGCACACGCCCATCGACTACCTGGACTTCGCCAGCCCGGTGAGTGGCCTGGGCGGCAAGATGGGTCTGGACGCCACGAACAAGTGGCCCGGCGAGACCTCGCGCGAATGGGGCCGCACGATCACCATGGACCCGGCGGTCGAGACGCGCGTGGCCGCCATCGTCAGTGCTTTGCAGCGGCCTTTGTAAAGACGATGCGGGCAGGGCGCGAAGCGCTTGCGTCGACGCCATGACGAGCGCAAACTGAAGCTGCGCTGAAACAGCGCATCAACGACGGCGCAGTCACTGCGCGTCAGAGGCACTGCACCGATTCTCCGCAGTGGCCTTCCGGTGACGACAGTCACCCGCCCCCCGGCCGGCAACGGACCGGGGGGTTTCGCATTTCAGGGCGTGAGATTTGTCGGACCGGCGCCTCAGGGGCGTCAAGGGCCCGCCACCAGAAGAATGCGGGAGGCGCCCAGCGACACCACCTGCCCGGCACGCATCTTCGCGCCGCGTCTCCGTTCTACCTGGCCGTCCACCTGCACCTGGCCGCCGGCAATCAGCTGCTTGGCGCCGCCACCGCTGGGTGCCAGGCCCGTGGCCTTGAGCAGGGCGTCGAGCGTGATGTGCTCGCCGCGCAAGGCAAATTCGGTGACCTCAGCCACGGTGCGTGGGGTCCACCCAGGCCACGCCTTCGGGCTTCTCGGCAGGCTCGATGTCCAGGTTCACGGCCACGGCCTCGCCGTCGCTGCGGCAGAGCACACATTCCAGCGTCTCGGTGGCGCTGGCGTTGATTTCCTGGTGCGGCACGAAAGGCGGCACGTAGATGAAGTCACCCGGGCCGGCTTCAGCGGTGAATTCCAGCCGTTCGCCCCAGCGCATGCGCGCCCGGCCCTTGATCACGTAGATCACGCTTTCCAGCGGGCCGTGGTGGTGGGCGCCGGTCTTGGCGTTGGCGTGGATGTGCACCGTGCCGGCCCACAGCTTCTGCGCGCCGACGCGGGCGAAGTTGATCGCCGCCTTGCGGTCCATGCCGGGGGTCTGTGCGGTGTTGCCGTCCAGCTGGCCGGCGGGCACCACGCGCACGCCATCGTGCTTCCAGCGGGGGGTGGGGTCGGACATCGGTGTTTCCTTCATCGGGTTCAGCGTGCCAGTGCGCGCTCGGCCGGCGTCAGTTCGATCGGCTGGCCGTGCGGGGTGCGTTCGGCCGCGGCTTCCCAGGCGTGTTCCAGGGCGTGCAGGCCATCGGCGTCGGCAAGGCCGCGCTCGATGGCCAGGGTTTCCAGGGCGTCCAGCCAGTGCCGGTAGTAGGTGTCACCGCAGTCGGGGTCGCCAGCGGCCTGGGCGCGGACAATGGCGGCACTGAGCGCAGCCGCCCATTCCGGCCAGGTGAAAGCGCCGCGTTCGTGCAGGGCCAGCACCAGGGCGAAGGCCTGTGCTTCCCACGGTGCGCTGAACGGGCGGGGCGGGCTGCTGGCTGCAGCGACATCCTGGAAATCGGGCTTCATGCGGCCGGGCTTCCCGCGGCCGATTCCAGATAGGTTTCCCAGGCGTCGACCGACACGCGGGTGTCGGCCTCGGCGCTGTCGCCCCAGAGCGTGCGGCCGTCGAATTCGACCGTGTAAAGCCAGGTCGGCGCTTCGTCGAAGGCGGCGCCCGGGGCCGAGGCAGCGTGCCGGTCGGCGTAGACATGCGCACCGTGCACGAGCACGATTCGCCCGACGTGTCCGCGCACATAACGCGGCAGCCGGGTGTGGCCGCCGGGGTGGGTGTTGCGGGCCAGCACCCGGTCGCCGACTTCGAACCGTGCAGGAGCCGACGGAGAACGCTGGGTGGGCGTACCACGGGCCAGCGCCGCGGCCACGGCCTCGGGCCGCAACACCCGCGCCACCGGCAGCGCCGGATACAGCGCCTGGCCGCTGGCCAGTTCGTCGGCCTGCACCAGCGCGCGTGACAGCAGCAGACGCTGCAGCCCCAGGATCCAGATGCCGTAGTAGCCCGCCGACAGGTAGGTGGCCGGCGGCAGGCTTTCGCGCATGGCGCGCGACTGGTCGATGTTCCATTGGCCCATGGCGCCCATGGCCAGCGTCAGGCCCAGCGCCCGGCGCTCCCAGGGGGCGTGGAACAGCGGTTCGTCCGCGCCCTCGGGCTGCACCGGGCCGAAGCCGTGCAGGCCGCCCATGTCGTGCACGCCGTTCATGGCATCGGTGTCGGTTTGGCGGGCAAGGCCAGGCCGGTGCCGATCATCGAGTCGCGCGTGACCAGCGTCGCCAGTTCGTCTTCGCCCAGGTTCTCGGTGCCGGCTGGCCGCATCGGCACCACCAGGTAGCGCACTTCAGCGGTCGAATCCCACACCCGCAGCTGGGTGCCTTCGGGCAGGGTCACGCCGAAGTCGGCCAACACGGCCCGCGGCGCGGCCACGGCGCGCGACCGGTAAGCCGCGTTCTTGTACCAGGCCGGCGGCAGGCCCAGCACCGGCCAGGGGTAGCAGCTGCACAGGGTGCACACCACCATGTGGTGCTGCTGCGGCGTGTTGAACACCGCGACCATGTGTTCGCCCTGGCGGCCGCTGTAACCCAGCGAAGCGATGGCCGCGGTGGCGTCGCGCGCCAGCCAGTCGGCGAATGCGGGGTCGGTCCATGCCCGGGCCACCACGCGCGCACCGTTGTGCGGGCCCACGTGGACTTCGTAATTCTCGATCAGCCGGTCGATGGCCGCCGGGTCGACATAGCCTTTTTCGACCAGCAGGGTTTCCAGCGCCCGCACGCGCAGGTCCATATCGTCCAGGTGACTGTGGGGTTCGGCAGACGCGCTCATCAAGTCAGTGTACGGCGGGTCATCGTCGCGTCCGCATAATGCCGCTCCCTTCCAGGAGCCCACCCTTGTTCAAGCGTTTCGAAGGTCTGGTGCCCGTCTATCCGGAAGCACCCGCCAGCCCCCCGCCGCCCGGCTTCTTCGCGTTCCTGTGGGAATGCTCGCGCGGCGTGCGCCCCTACATCGCGCTGGTGGTGCTGTTCACCGCCTGCATCGGTGCCTTCGAGGCGCTGCTGTTCAGCATGATGGCGCACGTGGTGGACGTGCTGGCCAAGGTCAGCCCCGAGGACCTGTTCACCCAGGAAGGCGACACCCTGGTGCTGCTGGCCTGGGTGCTGGCCGGCAGCATCGTGCTGGCGGGGCTGCAGGCGCTGTTCAAGTACCAGGCGGTGTTCAGCAACTTTCCGATGCGGCTGCGCTGGAACTTCCACCGCCACATGCTCGAGCAGAGCATGGCCTTCTATCAGGACGAGTTCGCCGGCCGCATCGCCACCAAGGTGATGCAGACGGCGCTGGCGGTGCGCGACACCTGGCTGGTGTTCGCCGACATCCTGGTCTACGTGGTGATCTACTTCGCCACGCTGCTGGCGGTGGTGGGCGCCTTCGACGCCTGGCTGATGCTGCCTTTCCTGGGCTGGCTGGCGCTGTACGCAGTGACCTTGACCTACTTCGTGCCGCGGCTGGGCAAGGTGGCCCAGGCCCAGGCCGATGCGAGATCGCTGATGACGGGCCGCGTGACCGACGCTTACACCAACATCGCCACCGTCAAGCTGTTTTCCCATTCCAACCGCGAAGCCCATTTCGCGCGCAGCGCGATGCAGGAATTCATGGTCACGGCCTATGGCCAGATGCGGCTGGTGACGGCCTTCGAGACCGTGAACCAGCTGCTCAGCGTGCTGCTGATCGCCGCCACCGCCGTGTTGTCGCTGACTCTGTGGGTCGACGGCGCCATCGGCGTGGGCGCGGTGGCCGCGGCCAGCGCCATGGCTTTCCGGCTGAACGGCATCTCGCACTGGGTGATGTGGGAAATGGCGACGCTCTTCGAACACATCGGCACGGTGCAGGACGGCATCGGCACGCTGGCCCGCCAGCGCAGCGTCGTCGACCGGCCCGACGCGGTGCCGCTGCAGGTCTCGCGCGGCGAGGTGAAATTCGAAGGCGTGGGCTTTTCCTACGGCGGCAAGAAGGTCGTCATCGACGAGCTGAACCTGCACATCCGCGCCGGCGAGAAGATCGGCCTGGTCGGCCGCTCCGGTGCGGGCAAGAGCACGGTGGTGAACCTGCTGCTGCGCCTGTACGACCTGGAAAAGGGCCGCATCCTGGTCGACGGCCAGGACATCGCCGGCGTCACCCAGGAAAGCTTGCGCGGGGCGGTGGGCATGGTCACCCAGGACACTTCGCTGCTGCACCGTTCGGTGCGCGACAACATCGTCTACGGACGCCCCGGCGCCAGCGACGAAGAAATGCTGCGCGCCGCACAGCGCGCCGAGGCCGACGACTTCATCCAGGGCCTGTCAGACGCCAAGGGCCGCAAGGCCTACGACGCGCACGTGGGCGAGCGCGGGGTGAAGCTCAGCGGCGGCCAGCGCCAGCGCATCGCCATTGCCCGCGTGATGCTGAAGGACGCGCCCATCCTGCTGCTCGACGAGGCCACCAGCGCGCTCGACAGCGAGGTCGAAGTGGCCATCCAGCACAGCTTGTACAAGCTGATGGAAGGCAAGACGGTCGTGGCCATCGCCCACCGGCTGTCGACCATCGCCGCCATGGACCGGCTGGTGGTCATGGACAAGGGCCGGGTGGTGGAAGTGGGCGACCACGCCAGCCTGCTGGCGGCCGGCGGCATCTACGCCCGCCTGTGGGCGCACCAGAGCGGAGGTTTCCTGGGCGAAGAGGTCGATGCCACCGAAGAAGAGGCAGAGGCGGCGCAAGGATTCGATCCGGCCCGCCCCGGGGTGGCCGCTACGAGCTGACGCGCCCGCGCTTGCGCTGCCTGGACGGCGCTGCAGCGTCGTGCACGCCCAGTTCGAGCGGCAGGGTCTGGGAGTAGGGGCCGTCGTCGTCGTCGGGCAAGGCTTCGGTGTCCTTCCACGCCGCAAGAGGTTCTGACGGCAGGAAAGGCCGGGATGGTCTTGCCGGTTTGGCGGTTTTTGCAGTCTTTCCTGGCATCGCGAGCCCGTCACCGCCGAAGCCCGGGCCGGTGTCGAGCCCGCCGGTGCCATGCAGCGACTTCAGGTTCTGCGCGATGGACGCCAGGCGCATGCCGAGATCCTGGGTCTGCCGTTCCAGCTCGAAGCGGGATTGTTCGCTCCAGGCCAGGCGCCGCTGCATGTCGTTCAGGTGGACGCGATGGCGCCACCAGGCAAAGCCGACGCCAAGCAGCAACACCGTGACGCCCAAAACCGCTCCGAACCCATCGAATGCATCCATGACACGGAAATCGGCCGGCCCACGCGGGACTTGAGCCCGGCCGTGCGCAAGACATCGCGACCCGCCGCCCGATGCGCGAACAGCCCGGCTTCAGCCGATCGAATTGCTGCCCTTTTCGCGCGGCCGATCGCGCTGCCCCAGCGCCGGCTCGTTCAGGCCCACGACCCGAGGCGTGGTGTCCACCCAGCGGCCGCGGTCGGCGGGGGCGCGGCTCGGGTCGGCGGCGCGGGCCAGGGCTTCGGTCAGGGCCGTCAGCCGGTTCTGGCGATCGGTCGGCGGGTCGGCGGCTTCGGTGGATTCCGGAGCGTCCCCGGACAGCGCCGCGGCCTGGGTGTCCAGGCGCACGTCGATCGCGACCTGGCGGGCGGTGGTGTCGGTTCTGGCGGCGAGATGCAGCCGCCGGCGTCCGCGGGCTTCGCGGACCAGATGTTCCCAGCCAGCCACGACGAAGGCCGTCAGCACCAGTGTGCCGACGCCCCAGGCCAGCCAGGACAGGACCTCGTTCATGAGCGCTGTATCGGCGCCGGGGTGCCGCCACTTGAGCCCGTGCCGGCCCCTCGGTCGCCCCGTGCGTGCCAAGTTCGGGCAAACCCTGGACAATCCCGGGATGTCACGCGTCATCGAACGTCCCGCAGGCCTGGCCCCGGGTGCAGTTGCCCCCAGGCCGATCACGGCCTACAAGCCCCACTGGGCCAAGCGCTTCGGCCCTGCGCCCTTCCTGCCCATGAGCCGGGCGGAAATGGACCAGCTCGGCTGGGACAGCTGCGACATCGTCATCGTCACGGGCGACGCCTACGTCGATCACCCCAGTTTCGGCATGGCCGTGATCGGGCGCACGCTGGAAGCGCAGGGGTTTCGCGTCGGGATCATCGCCCAGCCCGACTGGCAGAGCGCCGACCCTTTCCGCGCGCTCGGCCGCCCGAACCTGTTCTTCGGCGTCGCCGCCGGGAACATGGATTCGATGATCAACCGCTACACCGCCGACCGCAAGCTGCGCAGCGACGATGCCTACACGCCTGGCGGTGTGGGCGGCAAGCGACCCGACCGCGCCACCCTGGTCTACACCCAGCGCTGCAACGAGGCCTACAAGGACGTGCCGGTGATCATCGGCGGCATCGAGGCCAGCCTGCGGCGCATCGCCCACTACGACTACTGGCAGGACAAGGTGCGGCGCAGCATCCTGGTGGACAGCAAGGCCGATCTGCTGGTGTACGGCAACGCCGAGCGCGCAATCATCGAGATCGCCCATCGGCTGGCGGCGCGTGAGCGCGTCGAGCACCTCACCGACGTGCGCGGCACCGCCTTCATGCGCCGCACCGACGACCGCGGCGTCACGGCCTTCGCCGACTGGTACGAGCTCGATTCGACCGAAGTCGACCGCCCGGGGCGGGTCGACGAGTTCATCAACCCTTATCTGACGACGGAGGAAGTGGCCCAGGCCCAGGGCGCCAGCTGCAGCAAGGACGAGGGCGCAGCCCCCGCCGCGCTGACGGTGGCGATGCCGGTGTCGCGCAAAGCGGCCGGCGCGGTGAAGCTGCCGCCGCGCGAGCGCACGGTCGTCCGCCTGCCCAGCTACGAACAGGTGAAGAGCGACCCCGTGCTCTACGCCCATGCCAACCGCGTGCTGCACCTGGAAACCAACCCCGGCAACGCCCGGGCACTGGTGCAGGCCCATGGCGACAGGGACCTCTGGGTCAACCCACCGCCCATCCCGCTGGCCACGCCAGAGATGGACCATGTCTTCGACCTGCCCTACGCGCGCAGCCCGCACCCGGCCTATGCCGACGAGCAGGGTGGCCACGACGGCGTGACGAAGATCCCGGCCTGGGAAATGATCCGCTTCAGCGTGAACATCATGCGCGGGTGTTTCGGCGGCTGCACCTTCTGCAGCATCACCGAACACGAAGGCCGCATCATCCAGAGCCGCAGCGAAGACAGCGTGATCCGCGAGATCGAGGAGATGCGTGACAAGGTCCAGGGTTTCACCGGCGTCGTCAGCGACCTCGGCGGACCCACGGCGAACATGTGGCGCATCGGCTGCAAGAGCCCGGAGATCGAGGCCGCGTGCCGCAAGCCGAGCTGCGTCTACCCCGGCATCTGCCCGAACCTGAACACCGACCACGGCCCGCTGATCAAGATGTACCGGCGCGCCCGTGCGCTGCGGGGCGTGAAGAAGATCCTCATCGGCAGCGGCCTGCGCTACGACCTGGCGGTGAAGAGCCCGGAATACATCCGCGAGCTCGTCACGCACCACGTGGGCGGCTATCTGAAGATTGCACCCGAGCACACCGAAGGTGGCCCGCTGAGCAAGATGATGAAGCCGGGCATCGGCAGCTACGACCGCTTCAAACAGCTGTTCGACCAGTACAGCGCCGAGGCCGGCAAGAAGCAGTACCTCATCCCGTACTTCATCGCCGCGCACCCGGGCACGCGCGACGAAGACATGATGAACCTGGCCTGCTGGCTGAAGAAGAACGGATTCAAGGCCGACCAGGTGCAGACCTTCTACCCCAGCCCCATGGCCACCGCCACGGCGATGTACCACAGCGGCCTGAACCCGTTGAAGGGCATCAGCCGCGCCACCGAAGGGCCCGACGCACGCGCCGAGAAGGTCGACATCGTGCGCGGCGAAAAGCGCCGCCGCCTGCACAAGGCCTTCCTGCGCTGGCACGACCCGAACAACTGGCCCTTGCTGCGTGAAGCGCTCAAGGCGATGGGCCGGGCCGACCTGATCGGCAACGGCAAGCACCAGCTCATTCCCAGCTACCAGCCTGCGGCAGGAAGCGACGGCGGCTACACCAGCGCCCGGCGCAAGAACAGCACGGCCCAGGGCGCGCGCACTTCGGTGGTGACGCAGGGCCGGGTGCTGACACAGCACACCGGCCTGCCGCCGCGCCCCGGCGTGGCCAAGCCGCCGGTTCGACGCAAGCCGCGTTGAAGCCGCGCCGCCCGCCCCGCGATTGCGGGGGCCCGTGGTACCGAACAGGGGATGGCCGGATTTCGCCGTGAACCTGGCATGGTACGTTCCGCGGCATCTGAAATGCGACGCGGAAACCCAGCCATGAACCACCCCTTCTTCTCACGCCTGGCCGTTGCCGCAGGCATGGGCCTGTGCAGCCTGGGTGCCAGTGCCCAGACCTCGGCGCTGGGCGTCACGCCGCCGTTCAGCGCGCTGTATGTCTTCGGTGACAGCCTGTCGGACGGGGGCAACAACAACCTGGTCTTCGGCGGCCTGACGGGCCCCGCCCCGAGCAGTGCCACCTTCATTCCCTCGTTGCCCTATGCGGCAGCACCCGGGCAGAGGCCCACCTACAGCAACGGGCCGGTGTGGGTCAACAGCTTCGCCGCGGGCCTGGGCCTTGCCAACTTTGCCGCGCCAACGCTGGCGGGTGGCGGCAATTACGCCTTCGGCGGTGCCCGCACCACGATCGACGGTGGCGGCGTGCCGCCCTTCGTTCCGCCGCCTTTCCCGGCCAGCGTGCGCACGCAGCTGAACGCGCACCTCGGCAGCACCGCCGTGTCGGCCAGCGCGCTGTATGTGATTGCCGGCGGCGGCAACGATGTGCGCGACACGCTCGACGCCGTCGCGACCAACCCAGCCAATCTGGTCGCCTTGGCCACGGCGGGGGCCACTGCCTTTGCCACCGCCACGGCGCAGATGGTGGGCAGCCTGCAGGGCGCCGGTGCCGGCAACATCGTGGTCTGGAACGTGCCGAACGTGGGCCTGTCGCCTGCGGCGCTGGCCGGCGGGCCTGCCGCGGCGGGCGCGGCCAGCTTCGTCTCGGCGGCCTACAACGCTGCCCTGACGACGGCTCTCGCCGGCACCAGCGCCCAGATCTTCGATCTGGCCGGCCTGATCGGCGGCTACGTCGCCAACCCCGTGGCCTTCGGCTTCTCCAATGTCACCCAGGCTTGCGGCTTCGCCGGCAACAACTGCACCGCGCAGTCGGCGCTGTTCTGGGACGGCATCCACCCCACCGCCTACGCCCAGGGTCTGGTGGCCGGTGCGATGTTGACGGCCGTGCCGGAACCGGCCACGGTGTGGCTGTTCATGGCCGGTCTGGCCGGCTTCGGTGTGCTCGCGCGTCGGCGCCGGGCAGGCTGACCAGCGCATCGACCAGCGCGTCGAGTTCGTCCTGGCCGTTGTAGGCCTGAACGGACAGGCGCACGAAAGTCTGGCCGGCGTGTTGCGTCACCGGCACCTCGATGCCGTGTGCCTGCTGCAGCCACTGGCGCAGGTCGTCGGCGTCCTGGCCCGGGGGCAGTTCGACGGGAATGATCACCATCTGCAGGTGCGCCGTGTCGGGTGAGGGCAGGGGCAGGCCCGTCGCGGCCAGCACCCGCGCGCGGGTGGCACAGGCCAGCTCGTGGCAGCGGCTTCGCCAGGTGGGCCAATCGTGGCGCTGCTGGAACGCGATGGCCGCCGGTACGCTGAGAAAGGGCGCGAGGTCTCGCGTGCCTTGCCACTGCAGCCGACGCTCCAGCAGGGTGCGGCCGGTGTAGGCGTCGAAGCCGCTGTGGCCACCGGGCCCCGAGCCCAGCCCGTCGGCCACCTGGCCCCAGCTGATCACCGGTGCTTCGATCTCGGCCTGGCGATCCTTCCGCACGTGCAGGAAGGCCGCGCCCTTGGGGGCGCACATCCACTTGTGGCAGTTGCCGGTGTAGAAGTCGGCGCCCACGGCCTGCAGGTCGAGCGCGATCTGGCCCGGCGCATGGGCACCGTCCACGACCGTGGTGATGCCGCGTTCACGCGCTGCCGCGCACAGCTCGGCCACCGGCAGCAGCAAGGCGGTGGTCGAGGTGATGTGGCTGATGAACAGCACGCGGGTGCGCGGGGTCAGTGCGGCCAGCACGCACGGCACCGCCTCGGCCGGGTCGAAGGGCAGTGGCAATGCCACCTCGCGGTAGTGCGCGCCGGCGCGGGCGCAGAGGTGCTGCCACGTGGCGACGCAGGCGCCGTATTCGTGGTCGGTGCCCAGCACCTCGTCGCCAGGCTGCAGCCGCAGCGAGCGCGCGACGGTGTTGACCCCGGTGGTGGCGTTGGGCATCCAGGCCAGGTCCTCGGCATCGGCACGCAGGGCGGCGCCGAGTTCTGCCCGGGCCCGGGCCAGCAGCTCGCCGGACCGCCGGCCCAGGAAGGCCACCGGGTTGCGCTCCATCTCGCGCTGCCAGTGCTGCAGTTCGGCGAAGACCTCGGCCGGACAGGCGCCGAAGGAGCCGTGATTCAGGAACCTGACCGAGGGGTCCAGCAGGAAGAGCTCTCGCATGGCGGCCGATGATGCCGCAGCGGCAGCGCACCGACCGAACCGCGTCAGACGCCGCTCAGGCTGCGTCCATCGCCGCCTGCAGCGGTTCCTGCCAGTCGGCCAGGTCGTCCTGGTCGAAACCCAGCCAGCGCAGTGCGGTGGCCTGGTGCTGGGCCCAGTCGGCCTCGGGGTCCAGGCCTTCGTGCAGTCGCATCTGGTGTTCGGCCACCAGGCTGGCGGCCACCAGCGTCTGGACTTCGGGCTCCACCGCCTGCCCGCCGATCAGGCCCAGGTCATGGTGCAGGCGGATGGCGGTCACCACCACCGGCGCCACGTGCCAGGCCCGCGCGACCATGGCGCCGACGACGGCGTGGTCGGTGTGGTGGTTGGCGTTTTCCGTGGCGATGAACGAGCGGTCGATGCGCGCGCCGGCTTCCACCAGCGTGCCGCCGTAGCCTTTCACGCACTGCAGCAGCACGGGCTGGCCGACGTGGCTGAACAGGCCGCACAGGTGGGCCAGGTCGGGATCCTGACCCGGCAGGTGGGCGGCGAGGAAGCGCATCGCCGCGGCGCGCAAAGCCGAGCGCTCCCAGAAGCGACGCAGCTGCGGGTGGTTCACCGGCACGGCGTGGCGCAGCAGGAAGCCGGTGAGGAGCGCCGCCGTCTGTTTCAGGCCGAGCCGGTTCATCGCCTGGCCGACGGTGTGCACCGGCTGACCCGACGCGTGCAAGGGCCCGTTGGCATTGCGCAGCAGGGTGGCGGACATCGCCACGTCGCTGCCGGCGATGCGCGCGACCTCGTTCAGGTCGGGCTCGCCCTGGGCCATCGCCGCCTGCAGGCGCACGAGCAGGTCCGGGCAGGGTGGAATCTGGATCTGCCGCAGCGGCCCGGCGCGTCGAGCCTGGTCGAGTTCCTGTGCCACACGCTGGTTGGCGGTGGTGGGTGCTTGGGTGGCAGTGGCGGAGGCAGACGAGAGGGTTTGGGTCATGGCCACCGGGTTATCGGCAGGCCCGAACCGGGCTGAAGTCCTGGAGCAGGCAGAATGCCCCTATGGCAGGTAGCAGTTTCTTCGCACTTTTCGACGACATCGCCACCGTTCTGGACGACGTCGCCGTGCTCAGCAAGATCGCAGCGAAGAAGACCGCCGGCGTGCTGGGCGATGATCTCGCGCTGAACGCGCAGCAGGTCACCGGGGTCAAGGCCGACCGCGAGATTCCCGTGGTCTGGGCCGTGGCCAAGGGCTCGTTCGTCAACAAGCTGATCCTCGTGCCGTCGGCCCTGGCCATCGGCGCCTTCGCCCCCTGGCTGGTGACACCGCTGCTGATGCTGGGCGGAGCATTCCTCTGCTTCGAAGGCTTCGAAAAGCTGGCGCACCGGTTCCTGCACCCGCCCGAGGAAGACAAGGCGCGCAAGGCCGAGCTCGAAAAGGCCCTGGCCGATCCAAACATCGACCTGGTGGCTTTCGAAAAGGACAAGATCAAGGGCGCAGTGCGCACTGACTTCATCCTGTCGGCAGAAATCATCGCCATCACGCTGGGCACCGTGGCCAACGCGCCTTTCGCCACGCAGGTGGCGGTGATGTCGGGCCTGGCCCTGCTGTTCACGGTGGGTGTCTATGGCGTCGTGGCCGGCATCGTCAAGCTGGACGACCTGGGCCTGTGGCTGACGCGGCGTGCGGGCGGCGCGCAGCAGGCCCTGGGCCGCGGCATCCTGGCCGCCGCGCCCTGGCTGATGAAGACGCTCTCTGTCGTGGGCACCGCTGCGATGTTCCTGGTGGGCGGTGGCATCCTGGTGCACGGCGTCCCGGTCATCGCCCATGGCATCGAAGGCTTCGCACTCGGCCTGGGCACGCTGGCCCAGGCGTTGCTGCCGACGCTGGCCAACGGGCTGGTGGGCGTGGCGGCGGGCGCCGTCATCGTCGGCGTCGTGATGCTGTTCAAGAAGCTGCGGTCGCCGGCCACGCCGGCTTGAACCGCAGGTCGCCGGCTGCCGTCCGGCGACTACTTGTTGATGGCCAGCAGTTCGACCTCGAACTGCAACACCGCGTTGGGCGGGATCGGGCCGCCTGGCGTGCCGCGTTCACCATAGGCGATGGCGGCCGGGCAGGTGAGCTTGGCCTTGCCGCCGACCTTCATCTTCGCCACGCCCTCGGTCCAGCACTTGATGACGCGGTTCAGCGGAAAGCTGGTGGGTTCGCCGCGTGAGTAGCTGCTGTCGAATTCCTTGCCGTCGGGAAAGCTGCCGCGGTAGTGCACGCGCACGTTGTCGGTGGCTGCCGGCGACGCGCCGCTGCCCTCCTTCATCGACAGGTAGACCAGACCGCTGCCGGTGACGACGGCGCCCTTGGCGGCGGCGGCCTTGGCCAGCGCGTCGCCGGCGGGGGCGGCGGCCTGGGCCCAGGCGCTGGTGGCCGACACGGCCAGCAGCAGTGCGGCCAGGGTGGAACCGCAGGCGATGCGGGCGTTGCGGGCAAGCAATGTCATGGGCTGGAGCTCATTGGTTTGGGGAAGCGATAGTTTCGCTGAACCAGCGGTCGATCAGGCGCTGCTCGTAAGGCAGGCCACCATCGCGCTGCCCGACGCTGCGTCTGCCAAAAAGGTAGTTCATGTCGGCGACGCTTTGTTCGCCGGACTTCAGCGTGGTGGCGCCGGCCGTCAGGGTGTAGCGCAGTTTCATGCGCGGCCAGTCGACGCCACCCCGCACGACGCGCACGTCACGCACCGCGCCGAACCGGACTTCGCCGGCGAGGTCGACGTCCAGCACGTCGATCTTCAGCGTCTGGCCGTCAGGCAGCTGCCTGGCCAGGCGCTGGAACGACTGGTCCAGGCTGGCCTGGTTGCGTTCGCGCTCGAAACTGCCGAAGCCCATGTCCATGAAGTTCTCGGGTTCGATGTACTTCACCTCGACTTGGCCTGCGGCGTGCGCTGGCAGGGCCAGCAGCGTCGCGGCCGCCAGGGCGACCAGAGGAACCAGGGGGAGGGCAGGCAGAAAGCTCAGGGGCACCAGGGATTTGCGCACGACGTTCTCCTTCACGACAGGCGATGGCGGGCTGGACCCCGCATCTTGCGCTCAAGTTCCCCAGCTGTCCTTCAACGTGGTGATGCGGTTGAACACCGGGGCGCCGGCGGCATGCTGCACGCGGTCGGCAACGAAGTAACCATGGCGTTCGAACTGGAACCGGTCCTCGCGCTGCGCGCCGGCCAGGCCCGGTTCCAGCCAGGCCTGCACCACACGCTTGCTGGCGGGGTTGAGCACCTCGCGAAAGTCCCGGCCGCCGGCGTCGGGCTGGGCTTCGGTGAAGAGGCGGTCGTACAGGTTCACGGTGGCCGGAACCGCGTCGTGCGCGCCCACCCAGGTGATCGTGCCCTTCACCTTCACGCTGTCGGCACCGGGCGTGCCGCTCTTGGTGTCGGGCACCACGCGGGCCCGCACCTTTGTCACCTGGCCCGAGTCGTCCTTTTCGCAGCCGGTGCATTCGACGACCATGCCGTACTTCAGGCGCACCTTGTTGCCCGGGAAGAGGCGGAAGAAGCCCTTGGCCGGCGCTTCGGCGAAGTCGTCGCGCTCGATCCACACCGAAGCACCCAGGCCGAACTGGCGTTGCCCCAGGTCCGGCCGTTGCGGGTGCGCAGGCGCCTGGCAGGCTTCGATGTGGCCTTCGCTGCCGAAGACCTCGGCCCAGTTCGTCAGCACCAGCGGCACCGGGTCGAGCACCGCCATCGCGCGCGGGGCCTGGCCCTCCAGGTCGTTGCGCAGGCAGCCTTCGAGCACGCTGTAGTCGAGCCAGATGTTCGTCTTGGAAGCACCGCTGCCGTCGGCCATGGCGCGGATGGATGCCGGCGTGTAGCCGCGGCGGCGCATGCCGAAGAGGGTGGGCATGCGCGGGTCGTCCCAGCCCTCGACGATGCCTTCGCCGACCAGCTCGCGCAGCTTGCGCTTGCTCGTGACCACGTAGCTCAGGTTCAGCCGGCCGAATTCGTACTGCTTCGGCAGGGGCCGGTTCAGCAGGCCCATGTCGGCCAGGCGTTCCAGCAGCCAGTCGTACCAGGGTCGCTGGTCCTCGAATTCCAGCGTGCAGATGCTGTGGGTGATGTTTTCCAGCGCGTCTTCGATCGGATGGGCGTAGGCGTACATCGGGTAGACGCAGAAGCGGTCGCCGGTGTTGTGGTGCGTGGCGTGCTTGATGCGGTAGAGGGCCGGGTCGCGCAGGTTGATGTTCGGGCTGGCCATGTCGATCTTGGCGCGCAGCACGGCCGCCCCCTCGGGCAGGCTGCCGCCCTGCATGTCGGCAAAACGCTGGCGGTTTTCGGCCGGGCTGCGGTCGCGGAAGGGGCTGTTGGTGCCGGGCGTGGTGAAGTCGCCGCGGTTGGCGCGCATCGCATCGGCGCTCTGTTCGTCGACATAGGCCAGGCCGGCGTCGATGAGCGCATGGGCCGCACGCAGCATGAAATCGAAATAGTTGCTGGCGTAGAACAAATGTTCGCTGCCGTTGGCGTTCCAGTCGAAGCCGAGCCAGCGCACCGCCTCGACGATGGCGTCGACATATTCCTGCTCTTCCTTTTCCGGGTTGGTGTCGTCGAAGCGCAGGTGGCACACGCCGCCGTAGTCGCGCGCCAGGCCGAAGTTCAGGCAGATGCTTTTGGCATGGCCCACGTGCAGGTAGCCGTTCGGCTCGGGCGGGAAACGTGTGCGCACCCTGGCCGGGTCGGGCCGGCCGGCGGCATGGTGTGCGCCGTCGCCCGGGCTGCCGCCCCATTGGCGTTGGGCCCAGGTGCCGGCCTCGAGGTCGCGTTCGATGATGCCGCGCAGGAAGTTGGCGGCGGCCGGCTTGTCGGCGTTGCCTGGGGCAGGGCGGGTGGGATTGTCGTGGGCCATGACTGGATTTTGTCACCCGGGGCGGGTTAGCCTCGCGGTCGCCATGAATCCACCGTCTGCCAGTCCGTCCCGGCCGCCTGCCTTGGCCAGCGCCGCCCAAGTCGATGCGTTGCGCGAGGGCGGTGACCTCGCCGGCGCGCGGCAGGCAGCCGAGCAGGCGCTGGCAAGACTGCCGGCCGCAGAGCGCGGCCCCATGCTGCTGGCACTGGCCAAAGTGCTGCTCACCACGGGCGACGCGCTGGAGTGCCTGCGCGCCGCCGCCGCAGCACACGAAGCCTGTCTGTCGGGCGCCCAGCTGTCCCAGGCCAGCGAGGCCCTGGTGGTCATCGCCCAGGCGGTGCGGCAGACGGGCGACCACGCCGCGGCGGTGCGCACGCTGGAGCAGGCCGAAGCGCTGGTGCACGATCTCGACGCACCGCTGCAGCGGGCGACGATCCTGCGTGCCCTCGGCGTCAGCAGCTCGATGCTGGGCCGTCACCAGCACGCGCTGTCCTGCCTGGCCGAAGCCTGCGAGCTGCTGGCGCAACACGGCGACGCAAAGGACCTGCTCAGCGCCAGGATGTCGTTGCTCAACGGCCGGTCGCGCCACGCCGACAGCCTGGCCGCGGCCGAACGTGAGGACGGCATCGTGTGCCTGCTCGCCGAATGGCAGCAGCTGGCGGATGAAGCCCGCGCGGCCCACCAGCGGCTGATCGAGGTCAAGGCCGAAGGCAACCTCGCCATCAATCTGTCGATGCTGGGCCGTCATGCCCAGGCGGCGTCGGCCCTGCTCGCGCTGCGCCCGCGTTACGCCGAACTGGGCCTGCGGCCCAACGAAGGCCTGTGCCTGAGCGAGCTGGCGCAGTGTCAGCTCGCCCTGGGCGATGCCGCGGCCGCCCGCGACAGCGCCCGGCAGGCCATCGCCCTGCTCGACGGCGGGGGCGACGCCAACCACCTGCGCGAGGCCTACCAGCGCCTGAGCGCCGCCGAGGAAGCCCTGTCCAACCCTGCGGCGGCGCTGCTCACGCTCAAGCAGGTGTTCGAACTGCAGCGTCGCCAGCGCGAGGACGATGCCCGCGCCGCCCTGCTGCAGCGTGAGCTGCGCATCGAGCTGGCGCGCCTGACCGACCAGTGGGCGCGCCAGGCCACCCAGGACCCGCTCACCGGCCTGGCCAACCGCCGCGGGCTCGACCAGTGGCTGGGCCAGCAGCTGCCGCGGGTGGAGCGAGGCGCCACGCTGGTGCTGCTGCTGATGGACCTGGACCACTTCAAGCAGGTCAACGACGGCTTCGGTCATGCCGTCGGCGACCTCGTGCTGCAGCGCGTGGCCGCGGTGCTTCAGCCGCTGTGCCGCAGCGTCGACCTCGCGGTTCGTTATGGCGGCGAGGAATTCCTGCTCGCCCTGGCCGACCTGGACCTGGCCGAAGCGCAGGGTGTGGCCGAACGCGTGCGGGCGGCCATCGCCACGCAGGACTGGAACGCCGTGGCGACGGGCTTGCGGGTCACGGTGAGCATCGGCCTGGCCTCGGCCCGGGAAGTGCCCGATGCCCAGGGCCTGTTCGCCCTGGCCGACCGCCGCCTGTATGCCGCCAAGCTGGGCGGCCGCGACCGCGTCGTGGCCGAGGGCTGAACAGAATTCGCCCGCCTCACATGCCCTTGAACAGGTGGGCGTAGAGCCGGCTGGCGGTGAGCTTGTCGGGCCTGCCATGCAGCGTCAGCGTGACCTTGCCGGTTTCCTCGCGCCGCGCCAGGGCGATGCAGCGCGCCTGCACCACCGTGCCGCGGTGCACCTGCCAGAACAGCTGCGGGTCCAGCTGCGGCAGCAGTTCGCGCAGCGACATGCGGATCAGGTGCTCACGCTCGGCCGTGACCACACGCACGTACTTGTCGGCGGCTTCGAAATACAGCACCTCGTGCACGGGCACCATGTGCACGAGGTTGCCCACCTGGGCCTGGATGACTTCCAGCCGCGGCCCCGGTGCCGGGGCAGCGCCGCCGAGCAGGGCGCGCAGCTGCGCCAGGGTGCGGTTGAGCTCGGCGTCGACCCCCGGCCCCGGGCCGGCAGAAGCCGGGGCAGCGGTCGGCGCCTGGGCCGTGCGGGCGCGCTCGGCCAGCCGAGCCTGCAGGCGCTGCACGCAGGCGGCCAGGCGCTGCCGGTCCAGGGGCTTGACGAGATAGTCGACGGCCTGGGCCTCGAAGGCCTGAAGCGCGTACTGGTCGTAGGCGGTGACGAACACCAGCAGCGGGAAGGCCGCGCCTGAAGTGGTGTCGGGCCAGTCCTCGGCCAGGGCCTGGGCGGCTTCGAGGCCGGTGCTGCCGGGCATGCGGATGTCGAGGAAGCAGATGTCGGGCTGCAGGGCCAGGGCCCGGGTCACGGCGCTGATGCCGTCGCCGACGCTGGCCACCACCTGCAGGTCCGGCCACAGTGCCGCCAGGTCGGCCTGCAGGCCGGCGGCCAGCAGGGGTTCGTCTTCGGCGATCAGGGCGCAGGCAGGGTTCATCGAGGGCTCGTGTGACCTGTTGTGCCGGCAGCGGCAGCGGCGGCGGGGTTCGGGGGCGGCGTCGGGGTCTGGATCGGTGCCTGGGTCTGTGACTGAGAGGCGGCCGCCGGCCGGGCAGGCATGGGTGCGAATGGCAGCCGCACGATGACCTGGGTGCCGCCGCCGTCGGGGCCGTCGTCCAGGCTCAGGCTGGCGTTTGCGCCATACAGCGTGGCGAGCCGTTCGCGCACCCCGGCCAGGCCGAAGCCGCCGGCGGCCTGGCCCGGTGCCGGCGCGGGGCGGCCGGCCGCCAGTGCCGCGGCCGCACTGCGGCCGATGCCGCTGTCCCGCACCGTCAGCACCAGGAATGGGCCGTCGCGTCGGGCGCTGACTTCCACCCAGCCACCTTCGACCTTCGGCTCCAGCCCGTGCTGGATGCAGTTCTCCACCAGGGGCTGCAGCAGCAGCGGTGGCACCGGCACCGACTTCAACTCCGCCGGCAGGTCCAGCCGCAGCTGCAGCCGCGGGCCCATGCGCACCGCCATCAGGGCCAGATAGTCGGACAGGCGCGCGAACTCGTCGGCCAGCGGGTGTTCGCCGCCACGCGAAGCCTGCAGCGTGGCGCGCAGGAAGGCGATCAGGTGGTCGAGCATGGCCTGGGCGCGGGCCGGCTCCAGCCCGATCAGCACGCGCAGGTTGGCCAGGGTGTTGAACAGCATGTGCGGTTCGAGCTGGCTCTGCAGCAGCCGCAGCTGCGTCTCGGTGGCCTGGCGGCGCGCCGCCTCGGCCTCGGCGCGGGCGGCGCTGAGGCGTTCCGTGGCGCTGACCAGCGTGATCAGCACCAGGGTCGCC
>JANOBX010000038.1:0-9060 GCA_031411875.1 Burkholderiales bacterium
CTTGAAACGGCCGGCTTCCTGGGCAGCCGCGGCCTTCATCTGGCTGGCCAGGGCCAGGGTGTCCTGGGCCTCGCGCGTGATGCCGTACTGCCGGGCCACGTTCTCGGCCGTGGTACCCATGTGGTACTGGTTGTACACGTCCCACAGGCCGTCGGTGATCATGCTGTCGACCATCTTCCAGTCGCCCATGCGCTGGCCGTCGCGCGAGTTCATCAGCACGTGGGGCGACAGGCTCATGCTTTCCTGGCCGCCGGCGATGACGATCTCGCTGTCGCCGTCACGGATGGCCTGCGCCGCCAGCATCACCGCCTTCAGGCCCGAACCGCAGACCTTGTTGATGGTCATGGCCGGCACGGTGTCGGGGAAACCGGCCTTGATGACGGCCTGGCGCGCCGGGTTCTGGCCGACGCCGGCGGTGAGCACTTGGCCGAGGATGACCTCGCCGATCTGCCCGCCTTCCAGGCGCGCGCGTTCCAGCAGCGCCTTCAGCACGGTGGCTCCGAGCTCGGAGGCCGGGGTCTTGGCGAGGCTGCCGCCGAACTTGCCCACCCCGGTGCGGGCGGCGGCGACGATGACGATGTCCATGCTCATGGGGATCTCCTGGAAATGATTTGAAAGAGGTTCAGGCCTTGACCTTGACGTAGCGGCCCGGGGCGGGTTCGATGGCCTTGAACTGGCGGTTTCCCGGGGCCTTAGGCGCAGGCACCAGCTTGCCGCCGTGGGGCTTGAGCCAGTCGGTCCACTGCGGCCACCAGCTGCCGGGCACTTCAGTGGCGGTGTCGAACCAGTCGTCGGCGCTGGCGGGCAGCTTGTCGTTCACCCAATGGCTGCGCTTGACCTTCGCCGGCGGGTTGATGACGCCGGCAATGTGGCCCGACGCGCCCAGGACGAACTTCACCTTCGGCGTGCGCGCACTGCCCTTGAGCAGGGGCACCGAGGCATAGGCCGAGGTCCAGGGCACGATGTGGTCCTCGCGCGAACCGTAGATGAACACCGGCGCCTTGATCGCCCCGAGGTCGACCTTCTCGCCGCAGACCGTCAGTGCGCCGGGCTGCTTCAGTTCGTTCTGCAGGTAGGTGTGGCGCAGGTACCAGCAGTACATGGGCCCGGGCAGGTTGGTGCTGTCGCCGTTCCAAAAGAGCAGGTCGAAAGGCGGTGGGCTTTCGCCCTTCAGGTAGTTCGCCACGACGTAGTTCCAGACCAGGTCGTTGGGGCGCAGGAAGCTGAAGGTGGTGGCGAGTTCCTGGCCCTTCAGCAGCCCGGGGCCACCCGGGGCCTGGTGGCCGAGCGTCATCTCGCGCAGCTTGACCATCTGCTCGTCGATGAAGATGTCGAGGATGCCGGTGCTCTCGAAGTCGAGCAGGGTGGTCAGCAGGGTCAGGCTGTGGGCCGGCTGTTCGCCACGCGCGGCCAGCACGGCCAGCGCCGTCGACAGCAGGGTGCCGCCCACGCAGAAGCCCAGCATGTTGATTTGATCGAAGCCGCTGATCGCCTGCACCGCCGCAATGGCGGCCAGCGGGCCCTGCTCGATGTAGTCGTCCCAGTCCATCGCCTTGAGCGATTCGTCGGGGTTGCGCCAGCTGATGACGAAGGTGCGGTGGCCCTGGGCCACGGTGTGGCGGATGACCGAGTTGTCGGGCTGCAGGTCGAGGATGTAGAACTTGTTGATGCAGGGCGGCACGAACAGCATCGGCCGCTCGAAGACCTTGGCCGTGAGCGGCTTGTACTCGATGAGCTGCATCAGTGCGTTTTCGAAGACCACCGTGCCTTCGGTGGTGGCGACATTGCGGCCGACCTCGAACACGGTCTCGTCGGTTTGCGAGACATGGCCCTTCTGCAGGTCTTCCAGCAGGTGCTGCATGCCGTGGGCGATGCTTTCACCCTTGGTCTGGATGGCCTTGTCCAGCGCCTCGGGGTTCAGCGCCAGGAAGTTGCTGGGGCTGGCGGCGTCCACCCATTGCTGCACCGCGAAGCGCACCCGTGCCTTGGTCTTGGCATCGGCTTCCAGGCTGTCGGCCATCTGCATCAGGGTGCGGGCGTTGAGCAGATACATCTGCGCCGTGAAGGCCGCAGCAGGGTTGCCCAGCCAGGCGCTGGCGGCAAAGCGCCGGTCGCCGAGCGCCGGCGCCTGTGCCTTGGCGTCGGTCTGCAGACGCTGCAGCGAGCTGTTCCACATCTCGCCGGCCTGCTGCAAGTAGTCGGTCTGCAGCTTGGCCAGGCTGGCCATGGGCAGCTGCGCCATCGGCAGCTTGCCGGCAGGCAGTGCACCGCCGGCCGTCATGGCGCGCCACATGTCCCCGATCGCCACCCCGAATGCATCGGCCGGGTCGGACGCCTTCTTGTGGCCCGGGTTAGGCTCGTGCTTCATCGTTGTCTCCTGACACTGTGCTGGTGTGATGGGCCCGATCGTCGCCGGGTTCGGGGCCGTTCCCCGTCCGCGGTTTTACTTAGCCTGGCTTACCTTGCCATGACGGCGGCGGGGGCCCCTTGAATCAATCCTACGCTGCCCCATCATGTATCTCGTTGCCATCGGTTGGATCTACGTCGTGCTGATGATGGCGGTCGCCGAGGCGATGTCGCCCCAGGGCACGCTGCTGGGCGCGATGGTCACTTTCGTGTTCTACGGCCTGGTGCCCGTCTCCATCATCATCTACATCCTCGGCACCCCGGGCCGCCAGCGCGCGCGGCGCAAGGCCGAGGCGGCGGAGAGGGAAGCCGCGATGGCCGCCGACACGCCGGCCGCCGCCGCCGATTCAGCCGCGGCGCCAGATGGCGGCGGCCATGCGGCCGGTGACACCGTCGCGGCGGAACGAAAAGAAGTCTGAGGGCGCGCCCACGGTGCAGCGGCCGTCCTGGTGGATGGCGGCAGCCGGAACCCCTGCCTGCTGCAGGTGCTTCGCCGCCAGGGCAGGCAGATTGGCCAGCCAGCGGGGCGAGCCGTCGGCACGTGGGCGAAAGCTGAAAAATGCCGGGTCGGCGTGGCCCGGGCTGCTGCCGAAACCGGCGAGCACGTCGGCCCCAACCTCGAACGCCTGCGGGCCGATGCAGGGTCCCAGCCAGGCCAGCACATCCCGCGAGGGCACACCGGCCCCCTGTTCCAGGGCTCTGACAGTCTCCTCGAGCACGCCGGCAGCAAGACCGCGCCAACCCGCGTGCGCGGCGGCCACGGCACTGCCGTCGCGCGCAGCCAGCAGCACCGGCAGACAGTCGGCCACCAGCACGGTGCAGGCCACGCCGGTGTCGATGGTCCAGGCTGCGTCGGCAGGCGGCAGGTCGGCGCCTGTCGAGTCCCGTCCCAGGCGCAGCACCGCGGTGCCGTGCACCTGACGCAACCACACCGGGCGGGCACCCAGCGTCGCGGCGAAGCATTCCCGGTTCGCGGCCACGGGCACGGGGTCGTCGCCACAGGCCCCGCCCAGGTTCAAGCTGGCCCACGGGCCCTGGCTGCGGCCGCCGCGGCGGGTGCTCATCGCGGCGCCAACCGCGGGGGGCAGGGGTGCGGCCCAGTGCGGCTGCAGCAGCGGAAGCTCGATCACGCGCCGGGCGCTTCGGCGTCGGGGCAGGCTTCGGGCCGGGTGCGCTCGAAGGCATCGAGCTGCATGCAGCGCTCGTACACGCGCATCAGCTGCGGCACGTGGTCGAGCCGGCAGTCGAAGCGGCGGGCATTGAAGATCTGCGGCACGAGCACGCAGTCGGCCAGGGTGGGGGTCGCGCCATGGCAGAAGTCGGCCGGCTGCCGGTTCAGCTGCGCTTCGACCACGGCCAGGCCGGTCTCGACCCAGTGGCGGACCCAGCGGTTCTTGTCGTCTTCGCCCACCTTCAGATCGCGGGTCAGGAAGCGCAGCACACGCAGGTTGTTCAGCGGGTGGATCTCGCAGGCAATGTCCAGCGCCAGCGCTCGAACCCGCGCCCGTTCCAGCGGCGTGCCAGGCAGCAGCGCCGGGGCCGGGTGCAGCTCGTCGAGGTACTCGATGATGGCCAGCGACTGCGTGATCGACGCGTCGCCATCGCGCAGCAGCGGCACCAGCCGCGATGCCGACACGCTGGCGTAGGACTCGGCCAGCTGTTCGCTGCGGGCCAGGTGCACGGGCAGGTAGTCGTAGTCCAGCCCCTTCAGCGCCAATGCGATGCGCACCCGGTACGAGGCCGAAGAGCGAAAGTAGCTGTAGAGCTCCATGGCCGCTACCTCACGGCCATCCGCAATGCGCCCAGGCCGGCGATCTGCGCTTCCATGACGTCGCCACGCACCACCGCGTCCACGCCTGCGGGCGTGCCGGTGTAGATCAGGTCGCCGGGCTGCAGCGTCCAGCCCTGGCTGAGCTGCTCGATGGTCTCGTTCACGCTCCAGATCAGGTCCTTCAGGTCGCCCTGCTGGCGCAGGCTGCCGTTCACGCTGAGGCTGATCGACCCCGCCAGCAGCTCGCCGCATTGCGCCAGCGGCGTGATCGTGCCGATGGGCGCCGACTGCTCGAAGGCCTTGCCCACGCACCAGGGTCGGCCCTGCTTCTTCATGTCGTTTTGCAAGTCGCGGCGCGTCATGTCCAGGCCGACGGCATAGCCGTAGATGTGGCGCGACGCGTCGGCGGCGCGAATGCCGCTGCCACCGGTGCCGATGGCCACCACCAGCTCCACTTCGTGATGCAGCTTGGCGGTGAGCGTGGGGTAGTCGACCTGCCCGGTCTCGCCGGTGGCCACTGCCACCACCGTGTCGGCGGGTTTGAGGAAGAAGAACGGCGGCTCGCGACCGCTGAACCCCATTTCCACGGCGTGGTCGACGTAATTGCGTCCCACACAGTACACACGGTGGACGGGGTAGCTTCCGCCCCCGGCCACGGGAACGGCAACGACGGGCGCTGGGGGAAACACGAAGGACATGGCTCGTTCCGGCTGAACACGAAGGCGGGCCGTGGGCTCGCAGGGCTTTCATGATGCCACGCAGGGTGCCGCTGCCAGGGCGCCGCTACACTGCTTCGATGCACCTGCCCCGCCGCATTCAGCACTGCCGGGTCTGCGGTCAGCGCGCCGAATATCGGGTGCCCGCCGAAGACAACCGCGAACGCGCCACCTGCACCGTCTGCGGCGAAGTGCACTACGAGAACCCGCTCAACGTCGTCGGCACCGTGCCGGTATGGGGCGACCAGGTGCTGCTGTGTCGCCGCAACATCGAACCCCGCTACGGCAAGTGGACCCTGCCGGCAGGATTCATGGAGCTCGGCGAGACCACGGCGGAAGGTGCGATGCGCGAGACCGTCGAGGAAGCCGGGGCGCACGTCGAGCTGCTGGGCCTGTTCACGATGCTGAACGTGGTGCGTGCCGGCCAGGTGCACCTGTTCTACCGCGCCCGCATGCTCGACACGCACCTGGACCCCGGCCCGGAGACCATCGAAGCGCGCTTGTTCCGCGAAGACGAAGTGCCCTGGGACGAGCTCGCCTTCCGCACCGTGCGCGACACCTTGCAGCTGTTCTTCGAAGACCGCCGGCGTGAACATTTCGGCGTGCACACCGGCGACATCGCCTAGACCCCTGCCACCGCGGTGCCGGTGGCGCCATCGAAGCCCAAGGTCCACAAGGCGGCCAGGTCGTCTTCGTCGCTGATGCCTTCGGCCAGAGCCTTCAGCCCCAGGCCGTGCACCAGGGCCACCAGGCTGGCCGCGTAGCCGCGCACGGCGTCGTCGCTGGCCACGCCCTGGGTGTGGCGGGCGTCGATCTTCACGTAGTCGATGCGCGTGGCATGCCACTGCGTCAGGGCCTGGGGCGAAGCCCCGGCATGTTCGACGCCCAGCCGCACCCCCAGCGCCCGCCAGGACTGCGCCGCAGCACGCAGCGTCGACAACGCCGCGGGCTGGGTACTTTCCACCCACTCGATCGACAGCAACCGGGCCGCACTGGGGGCCGCGGCCAGACGGTGGGCGACGATGTCGACGAAGCCCGGTTCGTCCAGCGAAGCCTGCGACACGTGCACGCCGCGCGCCACACCGTCGCGGCCGATGGCCGCCAGCGCCAGGTCCAGCGCCGCCAGGTCGGCGCGCGGCATCAGGCGGCTGCGCTGGGCCAGCGCCAGCCAGTCGCGCGCGGGGCGGTACGCCGCTTCGGCATCGTCGGTCCCGTCGAAACCCGTGGGTGGCGATCCGAACTGCACGCGCAGCGGACATTCCAGATGGAGCAGCCGGCCTCCGGCGTCGATGACCGGGAACTCCGCCAGGCGGGTGCGCCCCTGCTCCAGCGCCGCGGCGATCTGGCTGCGCCAGGCGCGGGCGCCCGCACTGTCGAGTGTGCGGCGGTCGGCCTGCTCCACCACCGGCGCGTCGGCCACTTCGGCTTCGGCGAGTGCGGCGTCGGCGGCAGCGAGAGCAGCACCCGCCGAGGGGCCACGCAGCGCATCGACCCCTCCCACGGCGTAGCGGGCCGACCCTGCGCGAGCCAGCGGCGACGCGTTCAGGGCCGCCGACAGCGATTGCGCCGTTTCCTCGGCCACGCCGCTGGCGGGCAGCAGCAAGCCGAAATCACAGCCGTTCAGACGCCCGGCGGCGGCACCGGGCACGTGGTCGGCGTAGGCCAGCAGCACTTCGGCACTGGCTGCGAGCAGGCGGTCGGTGGCTTCGAAGCCCAGGCGTTCGTTCACGGTGTCGAGCCGCAACACACGCACGAGCAGCAGGGCGCTGCCGGGTGCCGCGGGGTCGGCCAGGCGGTCGGCCAGACGGCTGACGAAATGGCGGCGCTGCAGCAGCCCGGTGACGCTGTCGGTCTGCGCCTGCCGCTGCAGCAGTGCCACCTGGTCGGCCTGGGCACCGAACACCTCCTTCAGACGTCGGACCATGGCGTTCATGCTGCGGGTCAGCTCGCGCAGCTCGGGCTGGGACGGTTCCACCGCCATGTCGAACCGGCCCTGCTCGATGCCCCGGGCCTGCAGCACCGTGGCCTGCAGCGGCCGCTGCCAGCCGCGCAGCAGCCAGGCGGTCGCGGCCAACGCCAGGACCGCCAGCGCCGCGAGGAAACCGGCGGTGTTCACGGCCGCACGCCACAGCGCGGTGTGCACCCAGCCGGGCTGGGATTCCACGACCAGGGTGCCGATCTCTCGCCAACCGTCGCTGACCGCGGCGCGACCGGACGGGGCCGGCAGCGGCAAGGCCTCGACGAACCAGGCCGGCACCACTGGCTGTCGCGCGGCCGACTCACGGCTGAACAAGGTCTCGCCCTGCAGCCCCTGCAGGAGCAGCAGGCGATAGTGCCCCAGGTCGAATTGCGCTGCGGCCACGGTCTGCAGCGCTGCCCTGTCGCCGCGCTGCTGCGACAAGGCCAGGGCCAGCGAGGTCGCCGCGTCCTGGTTCCGGCTGGCCAGTTCCTGCTGCAGGGCATCACGTGCCACCAGCGTCTGCAGCCACAAACTGCCCAGCAAGGCCGGCAACAGCACTGCCGCGATCAGCAGGGCCATGCGGCGGATCATCGTCATCGCGTCACCTCGGGTCTGCCGCGTTCTGAGGAACGGACGAGTATCCCCGGAAGCCCTCGGCACGGGTGCGTGCCCAGACATCGCGCCAGCGTGACAGGCGAACGAGCGGGTCGCCCGCAGGCGACCCGCCGTTACCCTGCCACAGGCCTTCGGTGCTGAAGCTGAAGACGGGAGTCAGGTCCGTGCGCTGACTCGCGGGCAGGACTTCGGCGCGCAAGTTGTCCAGGATCAGGGGCTCCTGTGTGGGCGCAGCCTGGTAGGCGAGCACCATGTGGGCCTGGGCCTGTGTGCCGATCTGCGCGCGCACGTACACCAGCCGCAGGCGCGCAGGGGCAGTGCCCGAAGCCAGCAGGCTGGCGTATTTGGCGATGGCGTAGTCTTCGCAGTCGCCACGTCCCTGCGACAGCGTTTCCAGCGGGCTGGCCCAATAGTCATCCTGGCCCCAGGTCCGGATGTCGTGGTCGAACTGGATTCGCCGGTTGTAGAAATGGTTCACGAGCTGTAAACGGGGTTCGTCGTCGAGAAGGCTGGCATCGCGCAGCATGGCCTGCAGGGGTGCGATGGCGGCTTCCGCGGTCGGGCCGAGCCGGCGTGCCGCCTGGGCCATCGGCGCCTGGTCGAAAGCCGCCAGCGGCAAGATGCCGCCGGCCAGGATCGCAAGACCCAGGCAGGCAGATCCGACGCGGCGACGATTGGAACGCATGGCAAACCGCAGTGCGGCGGCAGGGGAAGACGAGCCGCGGCTGATCCGGCCCGGCGGGATTGCCGGACCGGCGATAAGGTGTGATCGTCCGGCTGCGCCACAACTTGAGTCACAGCGCGGGCATCGGGTTTGCGGCCGTGTCAGCCAGGAACGCGGCTGAAGCGTTACGCTCTGCGGATGCCGACCTCATGGCATGCCTTTTCAAAACCCAGAATCACGGAGCTCCCGATGACCTCACGCCGTCAGTTCATTCAAATCGTCCCCGTTGCCGGAGCTGCCCTGTTGGGTGCCCGCACCGCCTCTGCCCAGGCCAACCTGCTGGGCGAAAAGGATCCCCAGGCCGTCGCCCTGGGCTACGTGGCCGACGCCACCAAGGCCGACAAGGCCAAGTACAAGAACTGGGCTGCCGGCCAAGCGTGCAGCAACTGCGCGCTGTACCAGGGCAAGCCCACCGACGCCGCCGCCGGCTGCCCGCTGTTCGCTGGCAAGGTCGTCGCCGGCAAGGGCTGGTGCAGCGCTTACGCCAAGAAGGGCTGAGTCGCCCCGGCATCCACGAAAGCCCGCCCCGAGCGGGCTTTTTTCATGGAGCGGCTTGCGAGCCAGCTGTCGGCCCGTTGCGGACCTTGCACTCTGACTGGGTCCCCTGGGCTGGGCGAGCCGGGTGGCCCCTTCCGCTCATGCCCAGGGCTTGCGCCCTGGGCGCTCGCCAGGCACAAACAGTCCACTGGACTGTTTGTGTCCGGGCTCTCTCCCCCGCCCGCGCCCGATCAGGTGCCGGGGCCACCTTATCGGGCGCGGGCTCCTCCTTGACTTCTACAGGGACTTCCCACGAGGTCAAGGCCTGGGTTCGGCTTGGGGGATATTGCGCGTGTGCGGGGGTGTCAAGACCGGCCGCAGGCCGCCCGCA
>JANOBX010000039.1:0-2077 GCA_031411875.1 Burkholderiales bacterium
TGATGGGCCGGCACGCCGACCTGAAGCGCACGGAGCTGCGCGATCGGGACAGCCGGATCTTTCCAGGCTGGTATGTGCCGGTGATGGTGTGGGAAGACGGCAAGCGCGTGATCAAGCCGATGCGCTATGGCTGCAGACCAGCGGGCAAGCCGGCCTTCTACGACGTCAAGTACCCGGGAACCTACAACGCCCGCCGGGACAACCTGCAGGGGTTCTGGAAGAACCAGTTCGGCCACACGCACGGGCTCATCGTGGTCAACGCGTTCTACGAGAACGTGAACCGGCACAAGGCCGAGGGACGCGAGCTGGGGGCGGGCGAGGAAGTGGAGAACCTGGTGCTCGAGTTCAGGCCGCGGCCAACGCAGGACATGCTGATTGCATGCCTCTGGTCCAAGTGGACCGGATCGGGTGAGCCGGACCTGCTGTCGTTCACGGCCATCACCGACGAGCCGCCGCCCGAAGTCGCTGCAGCAGGCCACGATCGCTGCATTGTCCCGATCAGGCCAGCCTACATCGACGAGTGGCTGAGTCCGGGGGCGACGGACGCAAAGCGCCTGTGTGAGATCCTCGACGACAGGGAGCGGCCCTACTACGAGCACCGCATGGCGGCTTGAGGCGCACCACGAGACCGAATTGGTTCCAGCGCCACCGCCATGCGGCAGTGGCCGACATGTAGCACCTCGCCGCGGAGCGGTGTAAAGTTGCTTCGAGGCTCTCGGCAGGAGCCTGCCGCCCGTCAGTGCGAAGCCGTCATCGGCGCTGCCAGGTGAACTCATTCGACTCTGGTCAACTTTTCGGCCGGGGCAGCGGTTGACGGGCGACGCTGGTACCAATGGCCGAGGAGCATCCAGCATGTCACTTGAGTTCGCCCTTCGTCCCTCCTCCATCGAGGGCATCAAACGTCTTGCCGATCGCATCCAGCGAGACGAAGCCATTCAACGTGCCGAGGCCCTTGAGCGGGCTTCCCGCTCGGCCGGCTATTCGAACTACGCGCACGCGCGCCGTTCGCTTGCCGATTCGTTCGTACCCGAGCGTCCACGGCACGACATCCACATCACGGCGTACTGGCACGATCTGCCCACCGGGGAGACAGGCCGTGAGACGTTGGTGATCGTGGTTGACCACCGCCTCGACGAACGCATCGATCGCAGGCAGTTCGCCAACAATCGACACCTGCTGTCCTTCCGCCGCAAGGAGAGCGACCACGTCGAGGGCAAACAGGTCTTCGGAGATCAGCGTACAGCTCGCAAGGCCGTTTGCGGCGCAGCCCGCGCGCTGCACTTCATCGACGCAACCGGTCTGCAACCGTACTCGCGGTCATTGGTGTCTCCGATCGAGCGTTGGCAGTCGGACCCACTTCCGGGTTCCGACCATGCGAGCACATGGCGCGACCCCGCCTCAGGCGAGCTGGTGATCACCGATGAACCTTATCGCCCCGCCATCTCCAGCCGGGACGCCGAGCGCTTGGCTTGGGCCGAACGACATGGCTTGACGCTTAGTGCCTCGAAATGGCCCGGCATGTATGCGCCAGGGGCAGGGTCGAGCCTGCACCTGCTGGCGCGCGACACGCAACTTGCTCAGCGGGTCCTGGTGAGCACCGACCGACTGCGGGTGTGCCCAGTAGATGAGACATGGACCGGGATCTCTGCGCCGAGCCGGCCGGCATACCGGTCGCCAGTGGAGGCAGCTGGCAGCAAGAGCGTGAGGGCACCGAGGGATCCTCGCCTTGCCCGCTCCACCGCAACGACCACACCGTACGCCCTCGTGTTGTCAGGTCACTCGCGCAAACCCACCGGACGCATGCCGCTTGATGCCCACGATCGAGTGGGCCGCGATCTACGCACGGCGATCGGCAGTGCCGAGTACCGCCCCGGTGTGCGAGAGAAGCTCGATCGTGTCCGCAGCGAACTCGACGATTGGGTGCAGGTGGAGTACGACCGTCAGGAACTGGACATGGAGCGTTTCTCCGCGATGTACTACGGGGCGTTGGGCGCGCCATTCAAGCGGAGACCGACAGCTGCCGAGCGATCAGCTCTGATGGAGGCGATCGAACGGATCCGCGAACAACTCGGGCGAC
>JANOBX010000040.1:0-2779 GCA_031411875.1 Burkholderiales bacterium
CGCCGACCCGCCGGGGTCGCCAGCTGCTCCATCTGTGCGCCGGCTGCGGCTACCAGTGCAGCCTGATCGTCGGAACCATCCTAGAGAACACGAAGCTGCCGCTGCGGACTTGGTTCTTGGCCATGCAGTTGATCAGCTCGGCCAAGAACGGCGTCGCTGCACTGCAGCTGCACCGCCAGCTCGGCGTCTCCTACCCCACGGCCTGGATGCTCAAGCACAAGATCAGCCAGGCCATGCACCTAGTCGAGCAGGATCGGCAGCTCACCGGCCGCATCGAGATGGATGACGCGTACCTGGGTGGAGAGCGCTCCGGAGGCAGGCCCGGCAGAGGCTCGGAGAACAAGACGCCATTCGTCGTGGCGGTGCAGGCGTTGCGCGGCAAGCCTCACCGCGTCTGTCTGGCGGCCATCCCGCACCGGCTCACGGCCGTGGCCGAGTTCTGCGGCGCCCACGTCGCCCGGCCCGCCACGATCGTCTCCGACGGTCTGGCCTGCTTCGCCGCGGCCGAGCAGTCTGGCGTCCATGAGCCCATCGTCACCGGCGGCGGGCGTGCCAGCGCTCAGGACGAACGCTTCCACGGCGTCAACATCTTCCTGGGCAATTTGAAGTCCGCACTGACCGGCACCTACCGCGCCTTTCGGTTCCACAAGTACGCCCATCGTTACTTCGCCGAGTTCCAGTTCCGCATCAACCACCGCGAGGACCTTCCCGTCATCCTCGCCAAGACCCTTGCCGCGGTTGTCGACGCACCCCCTACGCCAGAGCACCGCCTACGTTTGGTGGAGTCTGCTTGCTAACCAGGTAGCCTTTTGCGACGACGGCCTGCGGCGTCACTTTGTCAAGGCTTAGCTCGGCCATGAGCTGTTTGAGCTTGCGGTTCTCTTCTTCCCGTTGGTGCAACCGACGCAGATCTGACCGTCCGACGCCTGCTTCTTCAGCGTGCATCATTCCATTCTGAAGCGTTCTTCTTTGCTCGGGCGATGTCGCGATCGATACCGCCGCCCACCCCAGGCAGGCACTCAACGGCATGGAAGATACGTGCGTCGCTTGACGCCCGTCACGCGACCCCCAAACTTCGTCCGCAACATGACAACGCGCTCACGCGCAAGCCGTGGACAAGCCACCCACCCACAGGGCGAGCATGTGGATGGCCTTTGCGAGGTGCGTGCCTGTGACCACCGTGTCCCGACAGCCGCCCACGCCCTGAGGCGCTTCGCTTGCTAGGCAGCCACCTTTTGAGGGTCTTGATGTAAGCCGAACGAGAACCAGCCCAGCGCGCAGCGAGCTAGACCAGCATTCCCCAAAAGCCCGGCGCCAACAGCTTCGGGACTTGGGCCCACGCTATTGGCTCGGATTTCGTCTGCCGTCATCACGTCGCGGCGCGGGCGCTCTGCAGTCCGAGGGAGGAGAGATACGTGGCCAGCGCGATCGGGTCCACCGGTTTGCTGAGGTGGTCGTTGAAGCCCGTGGCTGCGGTGCGTGCTCGGTCACGCTCGGCGCCCCAGCCGGTGAGCGCGACGATGCGCACTTTGGCGAGCGTCGGCTCCGACCGCAGCCAGCGCGCCACCTCGAAGCCGTCGCGCCCTGGCAGGCCGAGGTCGAGCAGCACCACGTGCGGAAGGAAGCCGCCGGCCTGCTCGATCGCCTCGTCGCCGTCGGCTGCGGCGGCGACGTCGCAGCCGATCATCTCCAACCACGCGACGAGCGATTCGCGGCCATCGGCGTTGTCCTCGACGACGAGGACGCGCAGGCCAATGAGCGCGGCCGTATCGACACCCTCGATGTCGAGGCCGGCCGAGGGGGCCGGCACGGGCAACGCCAGCGGCAGGACGATGCTGAAAACGCTGCCCTGGCCGGTGCCCGGGCTCGCAACGCCGACTCGGCCGCCGTGGCCCTCCACCAACGAGCGCACGAGCGCCAGGCCGATGCCCAACCCGCCCTGGGCGCGCGCCGCTGTGTGCGGCAGCTGGGAGAACATCTTGAAGAGGCTGCCTATGTGCTCGGCCGGGATGCTGGCGCCGTTGTCGCTCACCTCGACGATCGCCGAGCCGTCTTCGCTGCGTGCCGACATTACGATTTGCCCGCCGTCTGGCGTGTACTTGGCGGCGTTGGTGAGCAGGTTGTGGATGACCTGGATGATGCGCGCCGGGTCGGCATCGAGCCGCATCTCGGCCTCGGGCAGGCGAAGCTCGAAGTTGTGCTTGCCCGCCTCGAGTGCCGCCGCGTTGCCTCGACCGCGGATTGCATCAGCGGGGCGAGTGGCGTCACCTCGCGACGTAACTGGATGAGGCCGCGGTTGATGCGCGAGAGGTCGAGCAGGTCGTCGATGAGGCGCGCCATCATGCCGACCTGGCGCTCGATCACCGCCTGCGTACGGCTCATGCTCGCCTCGTCGCGTGCCATCTTCATCAGAGCCAGCGAGTAACGGATAGGCGCCAGCGGGTTGAGCAGCTCGTGCGCCAGCGTGGCCAGAAATTCGTCTTTGCGCTGGTCCTGCTCGCGCAGCATGGCGTCGGCGCGCACCCGCTCGATGTGCGCCCAGCAGCGGTCGACGACCTCGCTCACGAGCGCGATGTCATCTCCCGTCCAGACTCGTGGCAGCGCCTGATGAACAGCCATCAGCGCGACCAGGCGCTCGCCCTTTACCAGCCCCGCGCAAATGATGGCCTTGATGCCAATGGCGTTGAACATGGTGGCGCCGCCGTCCTCGCCAAGCTCGCGGTCGACGTCGTTCACGACCAGGTGCTGACCGCGGCGCAGGTTAGCAACCGCCTTGGGG
>JANOBX010000041.1:0-3269 GCA_031411875.1 Burkholderiales bacterium
CTGGGCCTGCGTGGCCAGGCTGCAGGCGGCCATGGCGGCAACCACGCTGGCGCGCAGCAGCCTGGCCTTCGTTCGAGTTCTTGGTGTCATCCGATGCTCCAGTGTTGAAAACAACTCACGGGAGATCGGCAAGCGGCGACCAACAGGTCGCGTCGTGCCCGAAGGCGCCGCAGGGCGGCGCGCACTCAGGCGCGAACGGGCTTCAGGAAAGGAAGAGACCCGCCTCGCCGATCAGGCGAGGGGCAGCCACTGAGGGCGTTCGGGTCGGGTCGGTGCGTGTGCACCACCCGTTTCGTCGAGGGTGGCGCTGGGCGGCGCGGTCGAGAGCGCGCCTGGCAAGTCCAGCGGCAATGTCAACATCACGCCGCAGGTGCCGTGGCAGTGGCCGCAGTCGAGATCCATTGCGCCCGGAGCCTTGTCGCCCTGGGTATCCGCGTCGGCCACCGGCTCCGCATGGGAACCAGCGTCAGCGTCGTGCTGGTGCTCGTGGTGGCCGAAGTGTCCGGCACCTTGGGTCTCGTGCCCGCAATACGACGCCACCGCCGCCCAGCTGAACTGGAGCGGAAGCATGGCGAGCAGGAAGATGGCGAGGAAGCGACGCACGGGCGGGATTCTAGCGGCTACAAGCTTGTGGCCAACGTGGGCAAGGCAACCGGGCCGTGGGGTTTCACCACTTCGAACCGCGGATGCGCGCGACGTTGCGGTTCATCGCGTGGCGGATGACGCGTTGGTACAGCCAGCGCTTGAGTCCTGACAGGTTGGAGCCGTGGCGCGCATAGAAGGCGTCGGGGCTGTCGAAGACACCGAAGTCGTCGGCGATGCCTTGGTTCTGGATGTAGGTGTCCTGGCCACGCCATTCAACGCCGGGCGCCGACAGGTCGGGTGTGGCGGCACCGTAGCCACAGAAGCGGCGGGCTTGCGCAAACCGGCGCTGCAGGCTGGCCAAGTACGGCTCATCGAGGATGAAGCCTTCCAGCGCGATCCAGCGGCCTTCGAGGTTGACCTCGACCCAGCTGTGGATGATGCGCTGCGGTGCCAGCCAGTAGGCCAGCCCGGTGATTGCACCCTTCTGCAAGGGCTTGTCGATAGTGAAACCGTGGAAGCGGCAGGAGATGCCCATCGCGCGCAGCAAAGGCATCAGCAGCGTGCTCTTGGTGTTGCACTGGCCGATGCCATCGGCCAGCACGCTGGACGCCGGTAACTCGTCGCACTCGTTGTAGCCGAAGACGATCTCGTTGCGGACGAAGTCGTAGACGGCACCGATGCGGTCGTAGGGGCGCAGGGCGCGCCAGCGGCGGGCAGCGACCAGCGCCTCGATGTCCGGGTGATGGACATCCAGCAGCGGCGCCGCGGCCAGCAGGGGGTGCATGGCGTCGGACATGGTGTCGCTCCTCTCAGGCGTGTGCCGGCACCGGGCGAAGCTCGGCCCGGGCCTGCTGGATGACCGAGAGTGCGGCGGTCAGCGCCAGCACGCCCATGACTGCAGCGACGGCGAGATCGGGCCAGCCGCTGCCGGTGCCGAAGACGCCCAGCGCGGCGACCATCACGGCCAGGTTGCCGATGGCGTCGTTCCGGCTGCACAGCCACACCGAGCGCATGTTGGCGTCGCCCTCGCGCCAGGCGTAGAGCATCACGGCGACCGACACGTTCGCCAGCAGTGCCAGGGCGCCGATGGCGCCCATCGTCACCGGCTCGGGCACGGTGCCGGAGGCGGCCGACCACGCGGCACGACCGAGGACGAAGACACCGAAGGCGCCCATGCTCATCCCCTTTAGCAGGGCCGCGCGCGCCCGCCATGTCAGCGCCATGCCGAGCACCAGCAGCGAGATGCCGTAGTTGGCCGCATCGCCGAAGAAGTCCACGGCGTCGGCCAGCAGCGAGACCGACCCAGCGCTCAGGCCGCCGACCAGTTCGACCCCGAACATGGCCAGGTTGATGATCAGCGCCACCCACAGCACGCGCCGGTAGCGCGGGCTCTGGCTGGCCGCAGGGGTGGCGCAGCCGTGGCTGCCGCAGGAGTCGCTCATGAGTGGCTTTCGGGTGTCGATGCCGGCATTTGAAACCCTGTAGCGGCTCCAGAGTCAAGCGGATATGCTGCAGACGTTGGGCGCCACTTCATGCACGCCGAAAACCCCGATCCATGTTCGACTTCCTTCGCGTCACCGGACTGTTCTTCGTCACCGCGATCGCCGAGATCGTCGGGTGTTACCTGCCCTGGCTGGTGCTGACGCAGGGTCGCCCGGTCTGGTGGCTGCTGCCGGCGGCTGCGTCCCTCGCGGCGTTCGCGTGGCTGTTGACGCTGCATCCCAGCGCCGCAGGCCGCACCTACGCGGCCTATGGCGGTGTCTATGTCGTCGTCGCACTGATTTGGCTGTGGCACGTGGACGGCGTGGCGCCGACCCGATGGGACCTCGTCGGTGGCGCCATCTGCCTCGTTGGCATGGCGATCATCGCCCTGCAGCCGAGGGCGGCAAGCTGAAGATGGGGGCACGGCCATGAAGATCGGTGAACTGGCGCTGGCGGCGCAGACCCAGGTGGAGACCATCCGCTACTACGAACGTGAGGGCCTGTTGCCACCGGCGCCCCGCAGCGAAGGCAACTACCGCATCTACGGGCCCGAGCATGTCGAGCGGCTGGCCTTTGTGCGCCATTGCCGGTCGCTGGACATGACGCTGGACGAGATCCGTGTGCTGCTGCGGTTCAAGGACGAACCGCAAGCGGAGTGTGGTGAGGTCAATGCGCTGCTCGATACGCATATCGGCCATGTCGCCACGCGTATACGCGAGTTGCGCCATCTGGAGAAGCAACTCAAGGCGCTACGCCTGCAATGCGCCGGAGTCCGCGATGCAGAGCACTGCGGCATTCTGAATGAGCTGGTGCAGGCGTCCTCAGCGAAGGGCGTCAGGTCGGCACGCCCGCATGTGTCTGGGGCTCATGGCGACCGCGGTCGTCGGGGTAACGGCTCCTCGACTGAATGACCGGTCTCCCATGGGACCAACGGCTGCAGTGGGTCGAGGCTGTGTGGAAACTCTTTGTCTCGACGGATGTCATAGCTTCAACCAGACCAGTGGGAGCGATCGATGGGACGGTACGTCGAAGGGCAAGATCGAGCACAGAGCGTTCTCTTTCCCGAACGACTCGATGACTGGATCCACGAGGACAGCACGGTCCGCGTCATCGATGTGTTCGTCGATGAGCTCGATCTTAGGAAGCTGGGTTTCGAACGCGCCGATCCGGCTGCCACGGGCCGGCCGGGGTACAGCCCGGCG
>JANOBX010000042.1:0-12536 GCA_031411875.1 Burkholderiales bacterium
GGCAAGGCTGCAGGAGATGCTTCGCGGACGGCGGTTCGGATGGCCGTCCGAGCAACATCGCCGGCCAACAGATCGGCCGAGGATCGGTCGTGCGGGAAAGCAGGCTCTCGTGAAGGCCGCCGCGAGGGGCAGCATGCGGCCAGAAGTGGGTCCTCGCGACGGGCGGCTTTCTGGCGTCTCGATTCGCGAGATTTTTGCGGAGATACGAGCGCGAAGCCCTGCTGGCCGATTTGCGCAGTTTGCTGGGTGGCATGCCCTGTCGCTCCGACGACACCCCCGCCAGGGTGTCGGTGCCAGGAATCAGCCGGTCACGACGACCAGCTTGTCGCCGACTACCGCCACCAACGAGGGTCGGCTCCGCGGACGCATCGCGACACACACCTCAAAGCCAAGCCCTCCGCCGTGACTCCAGCCCCGACGCTCAACTGCGAGGCCACAGGCCACTCCGGTTGGCCGCCAAGTAGCAGGGGCGGCGCGGAGGTGCGTTGACTTTCAGCAGCTTCGTCTCGTGTCCGTCGGTCTACCTCAGGTGGTGCAGTGCCGAGACGGCGACCTCGTGGTCGCCGATGATCGAGTGGGACTTTCCTCGTCTGGCTGATGCGCATAGGCCGTGTTCGGAAATCGGCGTACGCTGGCAACCCGTTCGTGCGCTGGAGACGATATGAGCCAAGACATCCCCTTGCCCACTTTCCGCGTCGAGCCCGGCGCCTCGATCGCCCAGGCCGAGCCCTGGAACACCCACCCGGTGACGCTCGAATCGCCGGCGCTGGAAGTGATGACGGACTTGACTCTGGTCAAGGCGGCCACCGTTCACCCGACGACCGGCCTGCGCCAAGCTGAGCAGGCGATGATCTATCTTGGCGTACGCATGCTCTTCGTGGTCAGCGAGATGCCAACCATCGAAGGCCTGATCACCAGTACGGACCTGCGTGGCGACAAGCAGATGCGCGTCGTCAGCGAACGGCAAGTGCGTTTCGACGAACTCTGCGTGGCCGACGTGATGACCGATATCTCACTGCTGGATGCGGTGGACCACGCACGTATCCGCACCGCCCGCGTTGGCCACCTGGTGGCCACGCTGCAGCATCTTGGGCGTAATCACCTGTTGGTGGTTGAGCAAACCGGGGCGGAGGCCTCGCACAGCGTGCGGGGCGTGATCTCGCGCTCGCAGATTGAGCGCCAACTGGGCACGACGATCGAGATCACGCCCATCGCCAATAGCTTCTCGGAAATCGAGCGCGCTCTAGTCTAGAAGGCAGCGCTTGGTTCGGCGGACTGCCGGGAAACTGCCGCTCGCGAAGGTCGGTTCATGGCCGACTTGAGCCAACGAGCGGTCCAAACTCGTCGCCGGGAACCTGCCGTTCGCGACTGCGCTGAGGCGGAACCCGCGACACGAAGATCAATCGTTGCCGATCACCACGTCGATGACGCGTGCACCATGGCTGAACTGCTCGGCTTAGAGCCTCCACCTGGAGTCTCAGCGCGGCTTGGACGTCCCTTGGACCAGCCCTGCTAGCAACGCCAGTTGCTGCTGCTGCAGGTCCAGCAGCTCTGCCCACTGTGTCTGCCGCAGGTCGTCCAGCTTCTGGTGCAGCAGCATGATTTCCAGCTCGGCCTTCAGGTTGACTTCGTAGTCGTGTTCGGCGTGCAGCCGGTCCTTCTGGCCCTGGCGGTTCTGCGACATCAGGATCACCGGCGCCTGGATCGCCGCCAGCATAGACAGCACCAAGTTGAGCAGGATGAAGGGGTAGGGATCGAAGGTCTGCCCGCGCCATGCCAGCAGCACGGTGTTGACCGCGATCCATCCCGCCAATGTGGCACCGAACAGGCCCACGAATAGCCACGACCCACCGAACGACGCAACGGCATCTGCCGCGCGCTGACCGACCGTTGGGTGCGAATCCAGATCGGTGGTCAGGTCGCGAGCAATGGGCTTGCGCTCAGCCAGATGGCGCGCCACCTTCTGAGCGCGCGCATCGAGTTTGTCGTAGCCCTGGCCCATCAGGCGGGCGGCGGTTTCGCGGGAGTGCTGCATGGCTGTGGACCTCAGGCGTACGCGTGCCAAGGGTTGACGCGGGCCGCACTGGAGCAAGTGAGGAGGCGGTCATTGTCTTGCTCTGCAGCCTCCTCGCCCACCCACGCTCACGCCCAAGGCCTTGCGCACCTCTTCGAGAGCCGGCCCCGCCGGCTTGCCCAGCGCCCGCGCAAGGGAGTAGATGCTGGCAGCCTCCTGGCCTCGGGACCGGACAGACCCGGCCTTCTGCACCCCAGGCTGACCGCCGCGCTTGCGCTTTGGCAGCAACGTGCGCAACTCTTCAGCCAGCGCGAGCGGAAGGTCTGCACGCAACTCGATCGGACGACACCGCAGAACGCCGCGCTGGTGGAGGAATCGGCGGCGGCCGCCGAGTCGCTGAAGGATCAGGCGCAGCGCTTGTCTGCGGTGGTGGCCACCTTCCGGCTGGACCCGGCCGTTGCATGAGGGCAGGATTGGCCAGGCCTGGGCAACCGGTCGCCTTCCCGCCCCGCGCTCAGCGCAGGAACGGCAGGGGAGAGGCCAGCCGGCCAAAGGCCAACATGTCTTCCTCGGACATTGCGCCGGCCATGACGGAGTACCCGACATCGGCCATCAACGGTCACCCCAGGACGGCCGGTTCGGAGGAACCCAGTTGATGCGTTGAGCCAAGCGGCTCAAAAAGGTGATCGAGATTAATCTTGAGCACTCCCCCTACTTCAGCGGCGCGCTCAAGCCCATTGGCTCGAACCTGGTGCGGCCGGTGATCGGAACGGATGGAAACGGCCTACTGACAAGAGACAACCCGAAGAGCGTGCACTGGTGCGACGATTTTTCGGCGGTGCTGTCAAGGCTCGACAGAACTCAGCCACCTCCAAGGGCAGACTCACACGCGTCGCGTGCCACATCCGGGCTGCCGTCGTGCCATGGGGAACGAAAGGGGGCGTTTGAAAACACCATCGTCCGCCCGTTCTGTCATTGGCTGCGCAAGGCGTCGGCGCCCAGCCAGGGCTGCAGCGCGTCGGCCAGCGCCGCTAACGTGTAGGGCTTGGTCAAGCAGGCGTTCATGCCGGCTTCGAAGCAGCGCTGGGCATCGCCGTCCATGGCTTGCGCCGTCACGGCGATGACGGGCATTCGCGCGGCGCGCTCGCCGGCCTGGCCGGCGCGCAGTGCACGCGTGGCCGCAAAGCCGTCCAGCACCGGCATTTGGCAGTCCATCAGCACCACGTCGTAGACCTGTTCGCGCAACGCCTGCAGGGCCTGGTGGCCGTCTTCGCATTCGCCCACCTCCAGTTGCAGCCGGGCCAGCATGGCGCTGGCGACGATGCGGTTGACCGGGTTGTCGTCCACCAGCAGCACGCGGCCGCGCAGCGCACCCGGCGCTGGAGGCGGCGACATCGCGGCCTCGGGCAGCCGGGCGGCAGGCAGGCTCAGCTCGAAGGCGAAGACCGAGCCGCGGCCGGGCGCGCTGTCCAGCGTGATGCGGCCGCCCATGGCGTCCACCAGCTTCTGGCTGATGGCCAGCCCCAGGCCGGTGCCGCCGCGTACCTGCCCAGCGGGGTGTGAGGCCTGCACGAAGGGACGGAACAGCGCGGCCTGTGCTTCGGGGGCGATGCCCAGGCCGGTGTCTTCGACGGCAAAACGCAGGCGGCGCCTTGCGGGGGTGGAGGCATGGGTGGCGGCGCCATCGGGCACGGCCTCGTCGACGTTCAGGCGTACATCGACGCTGCCGCGGTCGGTGAACTTCACGGCGTTGCCGATCAGGTTTAGCAGCACCTGGCGCAGGCGCACCGGGTCGCCGCACACGGGCAGGGTGGCCCCGGGCGCGCAGTGACACGTCAGCGAGAGGCCGCGGCGCAGGGCCAGAGCCGAGAACAGCGCCACCGCGTCGCGCGCCACCTCGTCTGGGCGAAAGACCAGCTCCGCCAGCGCCACCGGGCCGGCCTCGAGCTTGGAGTAGTCGAGCACGCCGTCGATCACCGAGCGCAGTGCGTCGCCCGAGCGGCGCGCCACGTTGATCATCATGCGTTCGGCCTCGGGCAGCTTGTCCCCTTCCACCAGTTCCAGCCCGCCCAGCAGCCCGGCCAGGGGCGTGCGCAGTTCGTGGCTCATAGCGGCCAGGAATTGCTCGCGCGCGCGCGAGGCCGCCAGCGCTTCGTCGCGCGCCAGCGCCAGTTCGCGCGTGCGCTCTTCGACGCGCTGCTCGAGCGTGGCATTCAGTTCGCGCAGGGTCTCTTGCGCCAGTTGCTGCGCCTGCTCGGCTTCGGTGACACCCTGCATCAGCAGCTTCATGCCGCCGCCCAGCGCGTGCAGTTCGTTGCTGGCCCCTTCCATCACCTGGTCGAGCTGGGTGTCGAGTTCGGGTGTCAGGCGTCGCTCGGCGGCAAAACGTGCGGCGCTGCCCGAAAGCACGCCGATGCGCCGCACGTGGCCGCGCGCCCAGCGCCCCAGCACCAGCCAGCCCAGCGTGCCGCCGGCAGCACCGCCCATCAGTACCAGCGCCACCAGTTCGCTCACGGCCATCACGGGCTGCACGGCGCGCACCACATGCAGCTGCGGGCCTGCGGGCTCGTCGGCCCAGGCCACGGTGCCCTTCAGGTACAACGGGCCCGGCGCTGCCTGGCCCTCTGCGCCGCTGCTGCTTCTGCGGTGGGACACAGCCAGGTCGGCCTGGCTCTGCCAGTGCAGGCTGAGCGTGGTGGCGGGAAAGGCGTTGGCCGCCAGCAGCGCGTTGTCGGCCGGCGCAAAGAGCACCAGGTCGACACTGCGCGTGCCCAGCCGCAGCGGCCCGCGCAAGCTGCGGTAGAGCAGCCTGTCTTCGGGGCTGAAGGTCCAGCCCAGCGTGCTGGGCGACCCGGGCTGCAGCGTGGCCTGCGTGCGCGTGGCGTAGCGGAACAGCACCTCTTCGCCCGGCCCCAGCAGCAGGAAGTGCGTGAAGCTGCCCTGGCCACCCATGCTGGCCAGGAAGGCCGTCAGGCGCGCCTGCGCCAGCCGCAGGTCGCTGCCGTCCAGCACGCCGGAAAACTCGATCTGGCTGCGCATCAAGTCGGCCTGGCGCAACCATTCAGCATCGATCTGCTTCGTTCGCGCCAGGTAGTGACGCTCGGCGTCGCCCAGCAACTGCGCTGCAGCACGCTGCTGCTGCTGGGCGTATACCGTAGCCAGCAGCGCCCCCAGCAAGGCGAAGGCAGCCACCGCGGTGGCGCCCAGGCGCAGGCTGATGACACGGCCCAACGGCCCCACGGGCCGCGGCACGGCCACAGCGGCCGGAAGCTCGGGCGGCAGCGCGGGCGGGGCCGGCGGCAAGGGCATCAGGCCGCCTGGCCCACCCAGCGGTCGACCAGCATATCGGCGATGCGCACGCCGGCCGCTGCGGGCAGGTCGGCGTTGCTGGCGCGGAAGAAGGCGGCGGTCTCGGCGATCTGCGCCGCCGGGAAGCGGCCGTCGCGGCTGTACTGGCGCGGGTACAGGCGGGCCACTGAGACAAAGGCCTCGCGCTCGCCGTCTTTCATGCCCAGGGCGTCGGCCATGGCGGGCGGCGAATTGGCGGCCATCCAGGCCAGCGTGCGTTGCATCATGCGCACCACGCGTTCGCAGCGCTCGGGCGTGGTGCTGACGGCGTCGCGCGGCGCCACCAGCACGGCACGAAGAAAGCCGGTGCCCGGGGCGGTGCGCACGTCTTCGGGGTTGCCGGTGGAAAACAGCTTGAAGGCCAGGCCTTCGTTCACTAGGCGCGTGGCGAAGGGCTCGTCGCACATGGTGGCGTCGACGGCGCGTGAAATCAGCATCGACGACTGCGTCTCCCAGCTCTGGCCAGCGGCGAGGAACTTCACGCTGCCGAGGTCGACGCCCTGAAGCTGCAGCAGGTAGTCGGCCAGCTGGTGCGATGTGGTGCGCGCCTGCAGCGAATTGCTGTGCACGCCCAGCGTGCGCCCGGCCAGGTCGGCAATCTTGCGCACGCGCTCGCGCAGGTCGGCGCGCACCACCAGCGTGTACAGCGGCAGGTCGTCCTGCGCCGCCAGTGCCACCATCGGCGCGCCACCCTGCACGTTGGCGCGCACCATGGCCGGCAGCCCGAATACGCCGAACTCGGCGTTGCCGTTGCGCATGTCCTGGATGACCACGCCGCCGCCGCCCACGAACTTCAGCCGCAGCGGCAGGCCGGCGGCCCGGTCGTGCCCCAGCGCCACCGCCAGTTCCAGCGGCAGCGACACCGAGTTGCGCGGCCCCGGCACCGCGAGCACCGCGGCCGCCGCGCCGCTCGCCGTCTGCGCCCGCAGTCTGGACGGCAACGACCAGGCCGCCAGCGTGGCAGCGGCGCCGCGGATCAGTGCGCGTCGCGGATGGGACAGCGTCGCGCCCAGTCTGGTCTCCTGCATGACCCACTCCGTCCAGCTTGGTGTGCGGCCATTCTGCCAGCCTGGGGCTGACAAGCGCACCATGGCCCTGCGAACCGTCACAAGCACCCCCTCTTCGCCGACATCAGTGGGTTCAGCCTGCATGCTGCCGAGCGCTGCTGGGCTGCCGACTGCCAAGCCCTGGAACAACGGTGCCGCTACACCAACCGCCCGGCAATGGCCAACGAACTCGTGCAGACCAACGCGGCCGGTCAGGTGGTGCCCAAGCTCAAGACAGCCTCAGGCGACGGCAACGCCCACCTGGTGATGTCACCGCTGGAGTTCATGCTGCGTCTGGCTGCGCTCGTGTCACGGCTACGACTGCGCCCCCCAGCGACCGCTTCACAACTGTCAATCTCGGCAATCTGATGCCCGGTTTGGGTCGATAGCACCCCAAGACCCGCAGGATCGGATAGCAGCAAAGCCCTCCCCTGCCGAACCCTCTCGACTACCTCGGCAGACGGCGAAATCGGGATGAACCGCACCGCATCGCCCCGCCAGGAGCCTCGCGCTCCAAACCCTGCGGCGAGTCCGGGCTGGACCCGTCGCCACCACCACCCAGCCCCCAAAGGCCGCGGTTCCTGGCGCATCGGCGCCCTCAGGCCATCAACCCGGCACGACGTGGAAGGAACTCATCGAATCGCTGAGCCGCGTCGACTGGCCTTTCATCGACTGCGCCGCCGCCGCCAGTTCTTCGACCAGCGCCGCGTTCTGCTGCGTCATGCCGTCGATCTGCGCCACCGCCTGGCTGACCTGACCGATGTCGTTGCTTTGTGATTCGCCGGCCTGGGCGATGGTGGAAATCAGCTCCGACACCCGGTTCACCGTCTTCACGATGTCCTGCATGGTGCGGCCGGCGTCGCCGACCAGGGCCGAGCCCGATTCGACCTTGGCGCTGCTGTCGCCGATCAGGTCCTTGATCTCGCGGGCGGCGAGCGAGCTGCGCTGCGCCAGGCTGCGCACTTCGCTGGCCACCACGGCAAAGCCGCGGCCATGTTCGCCGGCACGGGCGGCTTCGACGGCGGCGTTCAAGGCCAGGATGTTGGTCTGGAAGGCGATGCCGTCGATGACGCCGATGATCTCGGTGATGCGCGACGAGCTGGTGTTGATCTCGGCCATGCGCGCCACCACGTCCTGCATCATCTTCGCGCCCTGGGTGGCCACGGCGCTGCTTTGCGCGACGACCGTGCGCGCTTCCACGGTACTCTGGGCGTTGCTGCGCACCGTCTCGGCCAGCTGCTGGATCGAGGCCGCGGTCTGCTGCAATGCGCTGGCCTGGCTTTCGGTGCGGTTGGACAGGTCGAGGTTTCCGCCGGCGATCTCGGCCGTGGCGCTGTTCACGCTGTCGACCGTCTGGCGCACTTCCAGAACCGCCTTGCGCAGCTTCTTGCGCATGCCGTTGAGTTCGCCGCGCAGCCAGGAGATCTCGTCCTTGCCGGGCGATTCGATCTTCGTTTCCAGGTCGCCGCCGGCAATGCGGACGCACTGAACTGTGTCCTCGACCGATTCCTTGATGCTGGCGCGGATCATCCAGCCGGCCAGCCACGACAGGACCAGGCCCGCGCCGGCCACTGCGCCGATGGCCCAGGCGAACTTGGCGGTGGCCGCCTGTTGCGACAACATCCAGGCCGAAGTGCCGCCCATGCCGGCAAACATCACGCCCAACCCAGTGAACCCGATCACCACTCGCTTGACCAGACTCACCTGGCGGATCCATTGCATGGCTTATCTCCAATGTCGGCTGAACCGGGCCACGATGGATCCCTTGTGTCTGAAGTTATCGGCCTACGCCGCGTGGGGCTGAACCCCCGCCGTGTGAATTTCGCTTCAGTCCAGCGTCAACTCAGCGGTCTTCCCAGACTGTCCAGCCGGCCGACCGGGCTTGCGCGCGCAGCCGCTCGTCGGGGTGCACCGCCACCGGGTGGCTCACGGCGCGCAGCAGCGGCAGGTCGCTGGCCGAATCGCTGTAGAACCAGCTCGCATCGAATGCCGCCAGGCCACCCGCCACGCCCTGCTGCGACAGCCAGGCCAGGACCCGCTGCATCTTGAGTTCGCGGAAGCAGGGTTCGCCATCGATCGCGCCGGTGTAGTGGCCATCCAGGAGCACGGCGTCGGTCGCCACCAGGTGCGGCACGCCGAAGATGCGCGCCAGCGGTTCGGCCACCAGACGGGTGGTGGCGGTGACGATGGCGCACAGGTGGCCGGCGTCCTGGTGCCGGCGCACCAGCGCCAGCCGGCTGGCCGGCACCTGGGGTCGCACGTCGGCTTCGAACGCGCGAGCCCAGCCTTGGAGCGTGGCCACGCTGTGGCCGGCCAGCGGCGCCAGGTTGGCGCGGTGCATGGCGTGGATGTCCAGCGTGCCGGCCACGTAGTCATGGCAGAAGGCCAGGTAGCGTGCCTCGGCCTCGGGCGGAAGATGGCCACGCTGCACCAGCCAGCGTGTCCAGGCCATGCCGCTGTCGAAAGGAATCAGCGTGTGGTCCAGGTCGAACAGGGCCAGCGTCGTCATGGGCCCTGGACGGCGTTGTTCACGAGCCGGCGCGAGCCGAATTCAGCTCCAGTCGTCCATGTCGTGCTTGATGCGGTGCCGGTTGGCAATCAGTTCCTCGACGCTGGGTTCGTCGTTCAGCGCACGTTTCAGGGCGAGCTTGGTCGCCTCGTAGTTGGTGCGGTACATGTCCTTCTTGTCGAGATTCGGGTCTTTCGCGCAGCGCGGGTCGATCCAGACCAGGCTGATGATGCACAGCTCGTTGGCGATGTCCTTCGGGATCACGCCCTCGATCAGGCAGTCCACCACCGCGTCGGCCGTGGCCGACTGCACCACGCCGCCGAACAGGTCGATGTTGGCGCTGTCCTTCAGCGTCACCTTCGGCACGACGATGGTGGCCGGGCGCACCAGCTGGTTGCAGGCGCGGATGGCGAACATCGCGGTGTGGCCCTTGCTCTGCGCCATCATGTTGGCGAAGGCCTGGCCCACCGGACCATCGGTGCGGCCGATCAGGATTTCGGGCATCGCGTCGGTGAACTGGCCGTCCTTGGCCAGCACGGTGGCCTCGCCGGCATGGAAGATGTATTTGTGGCTCATGGCCGGATGGTCCTTGTCGTCAGTGGGGTTGGAACGTTATGCAAGAGCCTGCCTCAGCCGGCCAGCAGCCACTCGCCGCGCCCGCCGACCGCCAGGTCGCCCAGGTGGCGCTGCACCGGCCGCTGCGCCAGGCCGCCGAAGGCACCGCCCTGGCGCTGCAGGCTGCGCGCCAGCAGCTGCCAGGCCACGGGCGAGCCCGCGATGGCGGGCACGCAGGTGGCGGGCACGGCAGGCGCGGGGCCGGCGAAGACGATGCTGCCACGGCGCATGCCGTAGCCCGCATGCGCACCCACGCGGCCGGCCACGGCGACGGTGCCGGCCACCATGCGCGATGCCAGGAAGTCGCCGGCGTCGCCATGCACGAACACCGTGCCGCGGCGCATGCGGTCGGCCAGGCGCTGGCCGGCGCTGCCGCGGATGACGAGCGTGCCGCCGCGCATGCCGTCCAGGTTGCCGGGCTGGGCACTGGCCGCGAAGTCGCCGACGCTGCCGTCGACGAGCAACTCGCCGCCCGCCATCTCGCAGGCCGCCATGTCGCGGGCCGAGCCCTGCAGGTGCAGATGTCCGCCCGACATCGAAGCGCCCAGCCAGTCGCCCGCCGCGCCTTCGACGAGAAGGCGCCCGCCAGTCATCTGCCAGCCGATGCGGTCGCAGCGCGAGAGGTCGCCCTGCAGCACCAGTCGTGCATCGTCGCCCTGTCGCGCGACGTCGAAGAACTCGGCCAGCGGCGCGGTGCCGCGGCCCTGGCCCAGCGGCAGGCGTTCGATGGCCGGTGCGTCCAGGCCGGCCAGGGTGGTGGGCAGCAGGCCGCGCAGGTCCAGCCGCAACGCGGGCGCGGCGCGCAGGCGCAGGGTGACGCTCACCTGGCACCCCCCAGCAGCTGGTGCAGGTGGAAGTGGAAGGGTCCGAGCTTGCCGCCGTAGTTGCCGGCGCTGATGCGCAGCAGGCCCGAAGCCGCACCCAGCGCGATGCCGGCGTCCAGGCCGGCACGCATGGCCGCGGCCACATCGGCCTCGGTCAGGCCGTCGATGACGATCTCCATCACGCAGGCGGTCTCGGCCGTCAGCTGCGTTTGCGGCACCAGGCCCACCAGGGTGGGGCAGAAGGCGTCGTTCGTCGACGCGCCCAGCGCCGGGTACTCGCTGCCCACCTTCGAGCCTGAGCGCACCACCCCGCCCGGAAAGGGCATCACCACGTTGGGCAGGCGCTTCATCGCGGCCACGGCGGCTTCCGATGCGGCCAGGGCGCTGTCGGTGTCGCGCGCCAGCAGCAGCAGGTTGCCACCGCCCACGGCCTTGGTGATGGCGGTGGTTTCCTGGGCCACGAATTCGCCGTCCATCACGGGAATGCGCCAGTAGCGAATGCCGTCGATCATCTTGCTGATCTGCCAGCCGTCGCCGAAGAAGCGCAGGTTCCTGCCCAGCGCCACGGCCTCGCCTTCGGCCATGCCGGCGTACATCGCGGTGGTGGGGCAGGTCAGCACGCACTGGCCCATGCGGCGCTCGATCTGCTTGCCCAGTTCCTTGCCGCTGACGGCAAACAACAGGATGGCCACGCCCGGCCGGCCGTCGGGCGTTTCCTCGGGCGAGAGTTCACGTTCGATGCCGGCCTCGCAGCCGCAGGCGATCACGCTGGTGGCAAAGCCGGTGGCGCTGACCGCGGCGTGGCGCGCCCAGGTGAGGTTGTGCGCGGTGACGAGGATGCGCGTGGCCTTCATGGGGAAGGCTTCGGCGAAGGTGTCGTCGATCAGGACACCGTTGCGCAGCATCTGCGGCGCGCTCACGTGGCCTGCCCCTGGAAGCAGGCCGCGGGCAGCAGCCGGCCGCCGTTGCAGCAGCTGCACAGTTCGTCACGGCCGATGGCCACGTGGTCGAAGTTCACCAGGCCCTTGTCGCTGAAGTGCTTGCGCAGGCGCTTGTGGATGCCGTGGTCGTACTCGGGTTCGACGAACCAGGTGCCGCCCACGGGCGCAGCCGTCAGCCTGCCCTGGCGGGCCACTTCCACGCCGTCCTTGAACACCCATGCGGGCTTGCTGAACATGGCTTCGGCATCGGCGTCGCGGCGGTACAGCACCACGTCGGCGGCACCGCCCACGCCCAGATGGCCGCGGTCGCGCAGGCCCAGCAGCCGGGCCGGTGCGGCCCGCGTCATGATGGCGATCTCGCTCAGGCTCAGTTCGCGCGTGATGTGCTTCAGCGCCGAATTCGCCGCCACGTCGGGGTGCAGCTTGGCCAGCTGCTCTTCGCGGAAGCTGCGGTTCATCAGCAGCTTGATGAGATGCGGGTAGCTGGTGAACGGGCCGCCGTTCGGGTGGTCGGTGGTCAGCACCACCCGCCAGGGATCGTTCACGAGCAGGAAGATCTCCAGCCCGATGGCCCATTGCAGCGCGTTCACGTAGCTCTGCTCACGATACTTGAAAGGAACGATGCCGCAGCCGGCCTCGAGCTCGTAGTCGGCACCGACCCACTTGCGCGGCGTGGCGAAGCCCGACTGCGCGTGCTGGCGCATCGTGTCGCCGCTGGCGGTGACGGTCTGGCCGAACATGATCTGGCCCACGTCGATGCTGATGTTCGGGTGGGCGTTCACGGCCTCGGCCAGCTGCAACGCCGCCGACGAGAACTTCTTCGGCCCTTCGCGGCCGTAGCTGTGGAACTGCACGTGCGTCAGGTGCGCGGGCAGGCCCTCCAGGGCCTGAATGGTCTCCAGGGTGGATTCGATGTTGCCGGCCACGCCCAGGTTGCTGCCGTGGATATGCAGCGGGTGCGGCACGCCCAGTTCCTGCAGTGCGCGCGCCAGCGTCTGCACCACCTGGCGCGGCGTGACCTGCCAGTGGGTGTGGGCCTCGTCGACGTCGAGCTTGCGCTGGTTGAACTTGAAGGCCGAGATGCCGGCCGGGTTCACCACCTTCACGCCCATGGCCTTGGCGGCGTTGATCTGCCAGCCGGCGTAGTCGCGGATGTGCTGGAAGTCTCCGCCCCGGGCCAGCATTTCCAGGAACAGCTCGTCGTTACCCAGCATCACGTAGGCGCCGTGGTCGAGCACC